>NZ_JAGDWY010000089.1:11897-26425 GCF_023256235.1 Desulfurella sp. | reverse complement strand
CTCTTTTGTAAGCGTAGTAATAACAAGTTCTCCATATTCTCCTTCTTTTACAGGATTAAGAGTGTCCGGATCTATAATTTCTGCCAGGAAGTGATCTTCAAAAATATGCATACCGTTTTGATAGGTGCATTCAGCACTAACTCCAGGACCCATAACTTCGCTTAAACCATAGTTATCGTATGCTTTAATTGGCAAAGCTTCCTGTAGTTTTTTTCTCATTTGTTCACTCCATGGTTCTGCGCCAAATAAACCGATTCTTAAACTTATACTATTTGGGTCTATACCTTCTTTCTTTAGTATTTCTGAAATATGTAATGCATAACTTGGCGTGCATACTAGCACAGTTGGTTTTAAATCTGTTATAAGCTGGATCTGCCTTCTTGTATTGCCACTTGAGACGGGTATAACAGTTGCGCCGAGCTTTTCAAGTCCATAATGAAGACCAAAGCCTCCTGTGAATAAGCCATAACCAAAAGCTATATGAACAATATCATTACTACTTACACCTGCACATGCAGCAAGCCTTGCCACGAGGTTGCTCCAGGTTTCAAGATCTTTTTTTGTATACCCAACAATTGTTGATTTTCCTGTTGTACCACTTGAAGCATGAATCCTTGCAAGTGATTTTACATCTTTAGCAAACATGCCATAAGGATAATTTTGTTTAAAATCTTCTTTTGTTGTAAAGGGTAATTTTACAATATCTTCTAAACTTTTTATGTCTTGTGGCTTTATTTTGATACTATCTAATTTTTCTTTATACACTTTTACATTATCATAAGCATATTGGACTATTTGTTTTAATCTTTCCAGTTGAAGTTGTTCAATTTGTTCTCTGTTTAACGATTCAAATTCAGGTTCGAACATACTAACTCCTTTTAGTTTTCAATAAAGTATTTCTGGTCTAAAAAATGTATTTTGTTTTTTAATTTTTCATATGCTTCATCAATATTTTCAAATTTCAATAATATAACAGCATGACCTGCTTTTGCATTTACAAAGGTATAAACATATTCTATATTCAGGTCGGCTTCATTTATAATTTCAAGTAATTCCATCAAGCCACCAGGTCTATCTTCCATTAAAGCTGCCAGTATTTCATTTTTTTTGACAATAAAATGCTCTTTTTTTAAAGCTTCATATGCTATTTGCGGTTTATTAACACAAAATCTCAATATACCAAAATCGTTTGTATCCGCAAGATTTAGAGCCCTTATGTTTATATTATTTTCTTTTAGAATTTTTGTTACATTGTAAAATCTACCTTTTTTGTTTTCTATAAACACAGAAATTTGTGTTATTTTATAATCCATTAAACACCTCCTTATAATAAGCATTATAGTTTTATCTATGCAATTTATCAAGCTAAACCTTTTAGCACTAATTAATTGACAAATAAGAATAAGTATGTATTAATATATCTTAGAATTTATATAAAAATAAAGTTGTATGAAAAAATTGATTTTAAGAGATGGAACGCTATGCAGTATAAGAAAAGTCAAACCAAGTGAAAAAGAAAAAGTAAGAGAATTATTTTTGCAAACTTCACCAGAAAGTCGCTACTATAGATTTTTTGGTGCCACAAGCCAGCTGGACGATAAGTTATTAAATTCATTGATAAAAAATGATGCCTATAATGTTTCACTTGTGTGTATAGTAAAAGGCAATATTGTAGGTATTGCTAATTATAATGCCACAGAAGATTTACAATCTGCAGAAGTTAGTTTTATGGTTAAAGACGAATTTCAGGGAAAAGGCATAGGTACTCTACTGCTTGAAGAGCTTGCAAAACACGCATGGCTTAAGGGAATAAAAGAGCTTGAAGCATTTGTTTTATCAGACAATTATAACATGATTAGTGTTTTTAAAAATAGCGGATTTGAAATAATGCATGAAAAAGTTGATTTAACAAGTATTCATTTGAGATTACCGCTTGCTAAGTTTAGCAAAGTAATGTCTGAACATTTACTAAGAGAAAAGCTGGCCACACAGGCTTCTTTGATTAGAGCATTTAACCCAAAAGATATTGTTTATATTGGTGAGGATAATGTTCTATGGAAAAATATCAAACAATTTCGCAAAGATGCTATTATAGTTGCAAAAGACAATAATGTAATTGAAAATATAAAGGCTATTAAACCTGATTTGGCTATTATTGATGTTGTTGATTGTGAAAAAATAATCCATATTATTGAGCTGGAAACTCTAAAAGTACTTATTATTACAGCAAAACTACACGAACCGATTAAATCTAGAGTTGTTAATCTAATAAAAAAACAGGGCATCAGATTAATTGGCCCAAATTCTACGGGTTTATTTTATAACACCAAAGATAATAAAATAAACATAAGTCCTATTGTTTTACCAAAACAAGGCAATATTGCAATTGTTACACACTCTAATTTGCTTGGTATAAGCCTGGTGGGATATTTTGATTATATTGGCCTGGGTGTAGGCTGTTTTGTTAGTGTTGGTGATAAAGCTGATGTGTCTGCAAATGATTTGCTTTATGTCTGGCAGGATGATAATAATATTGATATTATAGTTTTATATCTTGATTCATTTGGCGATCCTATTACATTTTCAATGCTTTCAAGAAAAATTTCCAAACAAAAGCCTATTTTTGCCGTTAAAGCTGGAAGAACATTAATCAGTTTAAGTGCTTCAAGGCACGAGAGTCTTATTTTTTCGAATACAGATTTTACAGTGGATGGATTATTTAAGCAAACTGGTATTATAAGGGCAGAAACACTGGAAGAACTTTTAGATGATGTGTTACTTGTATACGCATGTGACTTTTTATCAGAATCCAACTATGTATCGTTGATATCAAACTCTATTGGTGCAAACCTTATGGCAACCGATACATTTGAAGCAAACAATTTGGTGCTTGACAAAATTGTTTATATGGATAGTGCGGATATTGATTTTTATAAAAAAGCTTTAATTGAGGTTTTGAAAAATTCGAAATCATACTATATTGTAGTAATTTTTGCACCGCATAAAGATATTACGTACGAATTTTTAGATAATTTTTTAAATGAAATTTTATATATTGTAAATTCAATTGATCACGAAAAAACTGTTATAGTAAATGTATTATCTTACCTTCATTATAAAAATCGCATACTGGAAAAAGCTGGGTTAAAAAAAAAGATAGCCGTATTTCCATTTGTCGAGCGGTCGCTTAGAGCTTTGGGAAAGCTCATATGGTATGCAAATTACAAAAAAAAGCCTGAATTTTACGCTCAGGATTTGCAAAACTTTAATTTAAAACAAGCACGCAATTATATTAGAAGTTTGTTGTATGGTTTAAAACAGTACCAGTTGACGCAAATAGAAGTCAAAACATTGTTTGAATTGCTTGGTATAAAAACATCCACCATCAAAGAAGGTATATACAATATAAGCATTGGAATTGCATATGATAAACTTTTTGGTGCAATTATAGGAGTTTCTTATTACCTGTTAGAAAGTAATATTGCATACAAATCTCCAATTGTTAGAATTTTGCCTTTAACACTTTGGGATATTGACGAAATAATAGACACAATAGACAATAAAAAAAAATTAAAATTGCATATTAAAAATGAATTAAGAGACTTATTTGAAAGACTCAGTGAGTCTTTTTTGAATATACCGGAAATTAAACAACTTGATTTGCCAAACTTGATTGTATCGGATGAGGGTTTATCTTTCACAAGGGCTATAATTAAAATAAAAAAAGATGAAAATTTACCAAAGAGTTTTACTGTTAGTTTTTAATATGATATAATATTGTTTTATGATTAGAGTAGGTATAGGTTATGATTTGCACAGACTTAAAAAAGATTGTAAGTTAATTATCGGTGGTATTGAAATAGATAGCAATATAGGTGCATATTCTCATTCAGATGGTGATTGCTTGTTGCATGCTTTGGTTGATGCTATGCTTGGCGCAGCTGGTCTTGGAGATATCGGGGAGCATTTCCCGGATATAGATGAAAAGTATAAAAATATTAAAAGTAGTTTTTTTGTAACAAAAACACTTGAGCTAATAAACAAAAATGGCTTTAGGGTAATTAATGTTGATGCAACAGTATTGCTTGAAAAACCTAAACTTATAGATTATAAGCAAACTATAAAAATAAATATAGCGAACTTGCTTAATATTAGCGAGCATTTTGTCAATATAAAGGCTAAAACAAATGAGAAAATTGGTGAAATTGGAGAAAGTTTAGCTATTGCATCTTATGTAGTTGTTTTATTGGAGGGCTAAATGCAACCTATTTCCAAATTTTTGATTTTTGCTGGAGTTTTGCTTATTTTGTTTGGTCTGTTATTTAGTTTGTCTTCAAAATTGCCTTTTGGAAGACTACCAGGAGATATCATTATTAGGAAAGGTAACTTTACATTTTATTTTCCGCTTGCAACAAGTATACTTTTAAGTATAATACTTACCGTGATTATGTATTTTTTGAACAAACGCTAAGGAGGATATCATGCATTTTATTTCTCTAGCATATGCAGCAGCGCAGCCAGCACAGCCACCAAACCCGATTTTATCCACTGTTATACCATTTGCTATAATTATTGTTGTTTTTTATCTGTTTCTAATTTTACCCCAGCAAAAGCAAAGAAAAAAACACAAAGAGTTTATAGAAAGTTTGCAAAAAGGCGATATGGTTATAACTTCAAGTGGTATTTATGGTAAAATTAAAAATATAGGTGAAAAAGATTTTACTATTGAAATAGCTGAAAATGTAAATATTAAAATTTTAAAAGATAATATCATTTCAAAAGCATGAATCTTGAGTGGTTTAAAATATGAAACAATCAGACTGGTTTAAGCTTTTCTTAGTTATTGTTGTTTTTGTAATATTTGGCGCATATGCTGTGGATGCATTTTTACCACAACAAACACTGGAGAACTTGCCCAGTTTCATGCCTAAAAAAGTTATAAACTTAGGCCTTGATTTAAAAGGTGGTACGCACTTAACACTAGAAGTTGAAACGGATAAAGCAATTGCTGGTATTTTACAGCAAGCCTCAGAGAATCTCAAAAAACAGTTTGATAATGCTAAAATAGCTTATAATACCGTAGAAGTGAATGCAAAAAAAACTTCTATAGATGTTACTTTGATGGATCCAAATGATATTAATAGGGCATTGGATTTAATACAAAGCAACTTTGGTAATTTTGAAACAAAAACAATTGGTAGCTCTATAATTATGACGCTTAAGCCCAAAATTGCCTTAAATATGCAAAAAGAAGCTGTAAATCAAGCAGTTGGCGTTATTAGAAACCGTATAGACCAATTTGGTGTAGCAGAGCCCACAGTAGTAACAAGTAGTTCAAGAGATATTGTTGTTGAATTGCCAGGTATTTCAGATCCAGAGCGTGCAATTAAACTTATTGGTCAAACGGCTGTTTTGGAACTTCATTTGGTAGATGATTCTGTTAATGTAGAAAATGCTCTAAATGGTCAATTACCACCTGATGATGAGGTTTTGTATCAAATCATTAAAAATCCTACAACCGGTGAAATAACAAAAGTGCCTATTGTTGTAAAAAAAGCGCCTGTTGTTACAGGAAGTATGATAAAAAAAGCTAATGTAACTTTCAGTAGTCAGACAAATCAACCTGTTGTGTCTTTTGAGCTAAACTCCCAGGGTACTCAAGCATTTGCACAATTTACTTCAACGCACGTTGGTAAAAGATTGGCTATTGTTTTGGATAACACTGTTTATTCAGCACCAGTTATTAGAGAGCCAATTTTAAACGGTAGTGGCGAAATAAGTGGTGATTTTACGGTTAGACAGGCGCATGATCTAGCTATTGTTTTAAGAAGCGGTTCTTTGCCAGCACCCGTAAAGGTACTGGAAAAAACCGTAATAGGTCCTACACTTGGAAAAGACTCAATAAAAAGTGCAACACTTGCAATAATTATTGGCAGTATCGCGGTATTTTTATTTATGGTAGTTTACTATAGACTGTTTGGTTTGCTTGCAGATTTTGCTTTAATGTTCAACTTACTTATAATTCTTGGGACTCTTGCAATGCTTGGCGCCACACTTACTTTGCCTGGTATTGCTGGTATGGCGCTTACTGTAGGTATGAGTGTTGACACAAACGTACTTATATTTGAGCGCATAAGGGAAGAATTGTTTCATGGTCGTACACCCAAAGATGCAGTGGAACTTGGTTATGATAGGTCTTTAATTACCATTATTGATACACATATAACTACTCTTATTACTGCATTTATACTTTACCAGTTTGGAACTGAAACTATAAAAGGCTTTGCTATAACTTTAGCAATAGGTCTTATTGCGAACATGTTTACGGCAATAACATTTACCAAAGTTATTTATGACGCATTATTTTCCAATAAATCATTGAAGAAGTTGAGTATTTAGGAGTCAGCAATGTTGCATATTTTTAAACCAGACTTAAAAGTAGATTTTGTATCGAAATTTAAGTGGGGGATTTTCTTTTCTTTATTTTTAATTTTTTTAGGTTTAGCTTCATTAATTGTAAAAAATGGATTTAAAGTAGGTATTGAGTTTAAAGGTGGAACAGCTCTGATATTGCAAGTAAAAAATAACTTAGGGACAGGCGAAGTAAGATCTTTATTAGAAAAATCTAACTACTTTAAACATATGACAATAGAAAATTATGGTAACGTAAACGGTCAATATCTGATAGAAATACCTATTAGTAAAGTAAATAACGATATCTTAAATGCAGAAATTGCAAAGGCTTTTGAAAAGTATGGTCCTGGTTCGTACCAGATACTAAAAGTAAATGTAATTGGTCCAAAAATTGGTAGTGATTTTGCAAAAAAAGCAATTATAGCTGTTGTACTTTCTTTATTGGGTATATTGATTTATATTGCAATCAGGTTTAAGTTCAATTTCGCTGTTGCTTCTGTTGTATCTTTAGTTCATGATGTACTTATAACACTGGGTTTTTTATCTTTATTTAATTACGAGTTAACGCTGGATGTAATTGCTGCTTTACTTACCATTGTGGGTTATTCTGTAAACGATACTGTTATTATATTTGATAGGATAAGAGAAAAATTAAGAAATAATCCTAAGCTGAGCAAAATTGATGCTATAAATACTGGTATTAGCGAAACATTAAGCCGAACCATTATAACATCAAGTACTGTTATTGTGGTAACATTAATTTTATTTTTATTTGGCGGAAGCGTGCTTAGAGGCATGTCTTTTGCTTTGCTTGTAGGATTTATTACCGGTACTTACTCGTCTATTTTTATTGCACCACCAGTTTTGTTTTTGTTCAAGGGTCCATTGCTACCAGAAGCCAAAAAACAAGAAGTTGCATCTGAAGAAATGTTTAAACGCTCTTATAAAATTGAGTGAGTAATCTTGAAAATTTTTTAACTCTTTTTAAAAACAAACGCAAAGCATACAAAACGCTCCTGTATATAAATTCAAAACTAGGTGTTGTGGAGGGTTTTTATAATTGTATAGAAGAAATAGAAGATTCTTTAAGGATCTGTGCAGACCCAGATCAGGCATTTGATTTTTTCCAGAGGTTTCTGGAAAATACGACTGCTAAATCTACTTTATTTGAGATATTAAAAGTTTCTAGGTTTTATAGAAATTTACTTTTTAATATATTTGCCCAAAGCAATACTTTATCTTTATTGTTAATAAATCATAGTGAGTATTTTTACTGGTTATTGGAAGATTTGGCATCTAATAAAACAAAACAAATTTTTCGAGAAGAAATCTCCAAACTTATAAAATCAAAAAAAACCTTAGATGAAAAAAAATACATATTAAGAGAATATAGAAAAAAAGAGTACTTGCGTATTGCTTCAAAAGAAATTGCAAAAGTATGCAAATCTCAAGAAGTATATTTAGAGCTATCTGAGCTAGCTGATGCCTGTTTAGAAATAGCAATAGATATAGCTTTTAGCGAAAAAAAGCTTAAAGAAAAAAAGTTTTGTATAATAAGCATGGGAAAACTAGGTGCAAGAGAGCTAAATTTTTCTAGCGATATAGACATAATGTTTGTTCATGATAATTTTGATTACGCTCAAGAATATAACAAAATTGCTCAAGATATAATATCTATCATTTCTGATGTGCAGTTTGGAAGTTTTGTTTTTAGAGTAGATACGAGACTTCGCCCTTTTGGAAACAATTCTAGCTTATCATTGAGTGTTGATGAATATGAAAATTATTATTTTAGTTTTGGTCAGGTCTGGGAAAAGTTTGCCCTGACTAAAGCTAGATTTTCAGCTGGAGATAAATATACCGCAAGTAGATTTTTTTCAGTTATAAAACCTTTTATATATACTAAAAATATAGATATAAACTATATTGAAGAAGTGCGTTCAATGCGCTACAAAATCAAACATGAAAAATTATCCAATTATAAAAACAATCTTATAAATCCTTTGAAAATAAATGTTAAATTGGGACTTGGTGGTATTAGAGAAGTTGAGTTTATAGCTCAATATTTTCAACTTATATATGCTGGCAAGGATACTAGCTTACAAACCAGCTCAACGCTTGATGTTTTGGATACTTTATATAACAAAAAATACCTTAAACAAGCCAAAAAACTAAAAGCCTGTTATTTGTTTTTAAGATTAGTTGAACATAAAATACAGTTAAAAGATGAGAAACAAACAGCAGATTTACCTTCAAACATAGAAGAATTAGAAATTTTTGCGAAAAAATTTAATTTAAAAGCCGATGAATTTTTAAAAATATATTATAAAATAACAGATTCGGTACATGAAATTTATAAATCAATTTTTTATGCGCACAATATACCTATTTTTTCGCCGATAGAAATTTTGGAAGATTTCTTTGAAGAAGAGTTTAGCGATCATAAACAGATAGCTATTCAACTAAGTGATATTGCAAGGAAATCAAAGTTTGCTAAAACAAGTCCAACATTTTTGACTAATGCGATAGATAAAGCTTACCTTCATTTAAAAAATATACCAGAAAACTTAAACAGTAAACTTTTTTTAAATGTAATTTCAGGCTTTAACAGTATATTGCCAACCTATTACGATACTTTTTTTGGTAATGATTATATTTTTAACACTTCACTTTTAGCGTTTTCTATTGGATTACATCAAAAATTAAAACAATACCCATTTTTAATAGATGAATTTTTTTATATAGACCAGCCTTTAGAAATAATAGAGCTAACCCAAGAAGAAAAAGAAAGACTAGAATTTAATCTAGCACTAAAACTTTTAAATAACAATATTGATAAAAAAGATACAAAAATTCTATCAGTCTTTGCTCAACAGTATATAAAAAAAACAATAAAAAATTTGCAAATTAAAGATTTAATTGTTTTAGCATATGGCAAACTTGGTATTGAAGAATTGTTTATAAATAGTGATTTAGATTTGGTTTTTCTTGCAAAAAACGTTGATGATAAAAAAATTTATGAGGTTTCAAATCTCGTAAGGGAACTTAATAAAATTTATAGCGTTGATTTAAGATTAAGACCGTTTGGAGAAAAAGGCTTGATTGTTAGCGAGATTGATTATTTTAGAAGTTATCTGGTAAAATATGCTAAAGATTGGGAAAAGCTTGCCATTCAAAAAGCCAGAATAATTTATAGTGATACCGATTGTGATTTAACAGATTCAATTAATGAATTTGCTCGCTTTATTGATAAAAAAAGTATAAGAGAAATGAAAGAATTAATAGAAAAACATAAAGGTTTTGATATAAAAAATGAAAGAGGTGGTATAGTCGATATAGAATTTATTTTGCAATATTTATGCATTAAAAACAATTGTTTTGAGTTTGGAATAAGCATTGAAGAAATGATCGATAAAATTTCCTATATAAAAGAAGTTAGATTTCTAAAAGCCGTCTATGTATATTTTACGAGAATACTTAATTTAACAAGACTCATACCAAACGATATAAAAGATAAACTCGTAGTTTTAAAGTTCTTATTAAAACAAGATAACTTAGAAATTAAAATCAAAAATCTTCAAAATAAAGTTGGCAAGATGTTTGATATGTATTTTAAAGAATAGGCTTTATCGACTTTTCTTCAAAAGTAATCAAGATTAAAGCAACTAGTTTTTTAAATCCTGCAAAAAATAACAGGCTATTTGCTTATTTTATAGTGAAGAGAAATATAATATCTTAAGATTAACAAAAGATTTGTTTTACACATTTTTTACCAAAATAAGAAGATTATTTAACAATTACTATGATATTTCAAAAAGTGACAAAGGAGGGTAGTATATATATTTTAGAAAATCCTAAAACATTTTTTTGGGGTGTTGCCACAAGCGCATTTCAATTAGAAGGTAGCCCATATGCAGATTGGCATCTTTTTGATAGCTTTTTTGAAGAAAAACCAGAATCCGTAAATCATTATTCTATGTATGAGCAGGATTTATATTTAATAAAGAAGCTTGGCGTAAATGCATACAGGTTTTCAATTGAATGGAGCAGAGTTCAACCAAGTCAGGATATATTTAACGAAGCAAGTATTGCCCACTATCAGAAAATTATCGATGAATTGTTATCAAACGATATAGAACCTTTTGTTACAATACACCATTTTACGCATCCTGTATGGTTTATCAAAAACTATCCATGGCATAATGATAATAGCGCGGATAAATTTTGTTTTTATGTTGAGAAGTTGGTAAAAACCATAAAAAATGTAAAGTACTGGATTACATTTAATGAACCATATATTCTGCTGCTTGGTGGTTATTTGGACGGTTGTATGCCACCAAACATAAAAAATAAACAATTGGCTCAAAAAGCTTTAAAAAATATACTTTTATCTCATGCAAAAGTTTACGATATTATACATTCATATATTAATAAACCTTATGTAGGCATAGCTCACAACATGGCAGTTTTTAAACCATATAGAAAAAATAGATTTGATATGTTACTTACTAAAATCGCAAAACATTTTTATAATTTCTCAATAATTAACGCTTTTTTAAGTGGACATTTATCTATTAATTTACCTTTTTCAAAATCTTTTGAAATAGATTTACCCATAAAAGATAAGTTAGACTTTTTTGGAATAAACTATTACACACGAATTTTTCTAAAATTTAATCCATTTAATTTTAAAAATAAGTTTGTTGATATTATATACCAGAACAAAGAAGGTATAGGAATAACTGATATGGGCTGGGAAATTTATCCAAAAGGTATATTAAAGGTTTTAAAATATGCTTCAAAACTGAAAGTACCGCTTATAATAACAGAAAATGGTATTGCAACAAATAATGATTTTCAAAAAATTCAGTTCATAAGAGCACATCTTGAAAAAATAAAAGAAGCAATTGCTGATGGGATCAACATAAAAGGTTATTTTTACTGGTCTTTAATTGATAATTATGAGTGGTTTGTAGGTTTAAATGCAAAATTTGGACTTTTTAGGGTTGATGAAAAAACACTTGAAAGAAAACCAACCCTATCTGCATCCTTTTATGCATATATTGTAAAAAACTGGAGAATATTTGATGGATAAATGTAAAGAAGAAAGTCTTTTGTGCGATTTTCATATTCATACAAAATACTCAGACGGATCGCTTAGTTTACGCAAAGTTATAGACATTTATGGCCAGACAGGCCATGATATCATTGCAATTACAGATCACCTGGTAGATAAAACAAATCTTATGGGTATGGCTGCACATACAATCAATGCAAGCTTAAGCGAAGAAAACTTTGAAGAATATTTAGAAAACATAGCGTATGAATCAAAAAGGGCTCTGGATAAATACGATATGCTTGTTATACCTGGTATTGAAATAACAAAAAATCACATAAGCGCCGCTAAATCAGCGCATATTTTGCTTATTGATATTAAAAAATATATACCACCAGAGTTAAACTACAAAAAACTATTTTTAGAAGCAAAAAGACAAAATGCTTTAATAATAGCGGCTCATCCCTATCATGTTTTGGGTTTAGACAAAGAAACGCTTTATCTTTGGAATAATAGAAAATATTTTTCAAAGTATATTGATGCATGGGAAATTGGTTGCAACAAAGACTTGTTTAATGTGGTAAGCCTTGAATCGTACCCTTTTGTTGCAAATAGTGATTTTCATAAACCTTCACATATACACTCATGGCGCACGCTGCTTTATTGCAAAAAAGAAATTGAGTGTGTGAAAAAATGCATCAAAGATAATACAAAAGTTGCTATAAAATTTTTTAGAAAGTAAGGAGGTGCAAATGTTTTATGTAGTTTTGGTTTTGGTTATCATTGGTTTTATTGCATATTTTATAGAAATTCTTGCACTTACCTCTTTAATTAAGCAAAAGCTATCGTTTTCATTTACTGAGGGTGTTTCTATTATTAAGCCACTAAAGGGTATTGATGATAATTTGTTTAGCAATCTTGAAAGTTTTTGTAGACTGGATTACCCAAAATATGAGTTAATTTTTTGTTTATCATCGTGCACTGATCCTGCATATAAAATTGCAAAAAAAATCAAAGATAAGTACAAAGATTGTGATATTTCAATTGTAATAGATGATACAAGCGTAGGATTAAACCCAAAAATAAACAATATGTTTAAAGCTTATATGAACTCAAAGTATGATTTTGTAATCATAAGTGACAGTAATGTGATTGTAGACAAAAATTATATTCAACAAACGGCAAAATACTTAAAAAATAATGAAGTTAGTGTTGTTACAAATTTAGTTAGAGGAAAAGGAGCACTTACTTTTGGATCATTGCTTGAAAATCTTCAATTAAACACATTTGTAGTTTGTGGTATGGCTTTTTTGAATACAAAAACAAATATACCATGCGTAATTGGTAAATCCATTCTTTTTAGAAAAAAAGATTTAGAAGAATCTGGAGGATTCTGGCATTTAAAAGATTATTTAGCAGAAGATTTTATGATTGGAAAACTTGCAACTGATAATAACAAAAAAGTAGCAATATCAAATTACTTTGTTGATAATGTAAATGAGTTTTGGGATACAAAAAAATTTTTAAACAGACACACGCGCTGGGCAAAGATGAGATATAAAATTGGCAGATTTTATTACTTGAGTGAGCTATTATCAAACCCTGTCTTTTTAGCTTTAGTTGGATTTATTATTTCTGGTTTTTCAAAAGATTTTTTATATTTATTTGTTGGTTCAGCTATCTTTAAAGCCATGCTTGATTATTATACAGGATACTTAGTTGGCTCTGATATAAAATCTATATATTATTTTTTTTCTCCAATAAAAGACATAATAATAGGTTTTATATGGTTTGTGCCATTTTTTAATACAAAAGTTTATTGGCGTGGTAAAAAATATCTAATGGGCAAAAACACACTACTAATCGAATCAAAATAACACATTACAAATATTTAACATTATCTTGAAGATTATTTAACAAAAAAATTGCATAATAAAAAAAAGATGACAAAAAAGTCATTATTTTGTAGGAGGTGTTTATGCTAATACCACAAAGGTGGTTAAAACTGCTAATGCTTGCAGTATTTTTGGTTAGTTGTATTTTATTTGATGTAAAGGTATCGCAAGCAGGCTGGTCAATTAATGGAGCAGGCGCGACATTTCCCTACCCAGTTTATACTAAGTGGGCTTTTAATTTTGAAAAAGCTACTGGAAACAAAGTGAACTATCAAGGGGTAGGATCAGGTGCTGGCATTAAACAGGTAACGCAGGGAGTTGTTGCTTTTGGTGGAAGCGATATGTGTCTAAAAGCAGATGAATTAAAAGAAAAGAATCTATTACAATTCCCATCACTTGTAGGCGGAATTTTGGTTGTTGTAAACATACCAGGTATCAAGGATAACCAGCTTAGACTTTCAAATAATACCATAGCCAAAATTTTTATGGGTGAGGTTAAAAATTGGGATGATCCTCTAATTAAAAAGGATAACCCCCACTTAAAATTGCCAAATTTGCCAATAACCATTGTACACAGGGCAGATGGTTCTGGAACGAACTGGAATTTTACTTATTGGCTAAGCCAGGTTAGCAAAGAGTGGGATGAAAAAATTCATTACGGTTTATCTGTAAACTGGCCAGTAGGCGTGGGTGGCAAAGGTAACATGGGTGTAGCAAACTATGTAAAACAAATTTCTGGTTCAATTGGATATGTTGAATATGCATTCTGGTTACAAAACCGCCTAACAAGCGTAGTATTGCAAAATAAAGAAGGTAAATGGGTAGAGCCAAGTGTAGCAGCATTTAAAGAGGCTGCAGCAAAAGCTAATTGGCAGGAAAAAAATGGTTTTTGTGAAGTATTGATAAACCAGGGAGGAGCAAAAACATGGCCAATAGTTTCTGGTACATTTGTGCTTGTCCCAAATACAAAAAAAGCAGAACAAAAACAGGCTGTAGAGTTTTTTAAATGGGCTTTTGAAGATGGCGACAAAGCAGCTGAAAGCCTGGGCTATATACCTCTGCCTAAATCTACAAAAAAATTAATACTTAAATATTTAAGTGACAACGGCTATTAAAATAAAAAGGGGGCAACCCCTTTTTATTTCGTTACAATCTCCTTGAAT
>NZ_JAGDWY010000089.1:0-11887 GCF_023256235.1 Desulfurella sp. | reverse complement strand
TGAATTCTTGAGAAATTCTGCTGATAATTATCAAAGTAGCAGTTTAAGAAAATCTCATAAATTTGATGTTGTAGATAAATTTAGTTTATGTAGCTTTTGGTAAATTTTAATGGATTGATTATAATAGATGAAAATTAATTAGAATAAATGTTATACGGGATCTAAAATTAAAAAGGAGGTATAAAAATGGATAAATGGGTTTTGCAGATAATGAATCCAGAAAATTGGGAACATGTGCTTACAATGATTGAAAATAGCATAGACAGACAAGATATAAAGGTTGTAGCTTTGGGCCCTGCAGTAGTGCCTTTATTTGCACAGGGTAGTTTGAGATTGTCGATAGAAAAGTTTATTGGCAAGGGATTAAAACTTGAAATTTGTTCTGTAAGTATAAAAAAGGCTGGTTTAGAAAAAGCTCAGCCACCTGAAGGTGCTATCTTAAAGCCTGGGTTAATAGCAATATCAGATGATGTAAAAGATGGATATCTTTATTTTGCTATAGGCTAATCGGCTTAAAAGCATACTTTAATGTTACACTTAATATATAGCATTTAACAAGATTGAGAACCAAAAATAAGTAATTGTATAATTTTTGTTATGCTAATTTTTGCTTGGTTACTGGTTTGCGAGACAATTTTAATGCTAATATAAACAATGGTATTGCCCACAAAGCTGAAAATAAATAAATCTTTTCTAAAGGCAATATATTCTGGAGCGGTCCCAAACCAAAGGAACCAATTCCTTCACCAACCATTAGTGCAGCTACCATAAGACCTGCAACTTTTGTTTGTTGTTGAGGATAATTAATCAGTCCATAAGACATAGAAAACGGATAATATATACTACAAGCTGCGCCTGCAAATACAAAAGCTAAAACTAAAGCAAGCGCGCTATTTAATGCAGGCAATATTAAAAAACATAAACCTATAGAAATAGCACTTGCAAAATAGAAATATTTATGAGGAACAAGTTTTTCGGGTACTAAAGCTATTGTAAATCTGAATACAGTCATTGAAGCCCAAAATAAAGATAGAGATAGTATACCATAATAAGCTTGCTGACCTTTGTTTATACTTACATAAACATTTGCCCAGGTTGGATGAAAATACATTGGTTTTGGCGCTTTGCCTTTTTGTATTATTGTGATCATGAAACCTCCTAATTTTATAATTTATCCTTTTACCATTAAAACCTACTAAAAATTGCGTAAATTTAGAATTCTTTGTCTGCAAAATGAACTAAGTTAATTTATGAGATTTTCTTAATTTGCAGATCAAAGAAGCCTATTATAAAGTAAAAGTCAAAAAAACTTACTATAATGAACAAATATAGTAGAATTTTTCAGAAATTCAAGGAAGCTGATTTAGTAATAAATAAAGTGTTTCTTACTTTCTTGCATTGATTTTTTTAATTTATATATAATATTTTATGCATTCTTTTTTTAACAGCAAGCTCGCCTATTGTAGTAAGCAATTCACTTGATTTATCTAAAAAAGCTTTAGACATATCTAAATTGCCTTTTGCTTGGTAATACAAAGCTAAGTATTTATAACCCAAAGCTATCCAGTGTGCATCTTTAAGATTTAATGCAATATGTAAACCCTTTTTTATCTTTTCTTTTGCTTTTTCAAAGTCACCAATAACCCTGTAGGCATTACCAAGGTTTAGATAGTCGATTGCCAAATTACTTTTTAAATCATATTTTTTATCAATTTCTATTGCCAATTTAAAAAATTTAATAGCTGTTTTAGCTTTACCTTTATAATAGTAAATTTGACCGATGCTATTGTATAAAGCCCCTTTTTCTTTTTCTGTTGCCGTTTTTAAAACTTCTTTGTGATAAGCTAAGATCTCGTTTATTGTTTTCATTTTGCACCTCATTTGGCTTGTTTAAAGTTAAAAGCGTGAGATTTTTTAAATTCATAGAAATCAAATAAATTAATACTTGGTTCAAGCAATGTTGCTACACTAAATGCGCTTAGAGATTTGGCCTGTTTTTTTAAAAGAGCAAGCAATTTGGAAATTTTTTCTTCATCTAGGTTGCCACTTTGTTTTGCAATGTGTAAAATAGCAAAGCTTACACTTACAAAACCAAAATTTTTAACAATTCCATCCCTGTCTTTTGCTCTGATATAGCCTTGATCAATAATTTCTTTTGGATAGAACACCTTGCTGCCATATTTAAAATCATCTTGTGCTTTTATGCATTTTTCAAAAACCTCTTCAAAACTAATTTTTGATAAATCACAACCTACAAAAAAATCATCGCCCCCAATGTGACCTACAAAATAATGTTTTTGAGAAAAGGTTTTTTGTAAAATATCTGATAAGAATAAAATAATTCTATCTCCCTGTCTGAAACCAAACGTATCATTGTAAACTTTAAATTTATCTATATCAAAATAAATAAAAGCTGCCTCATTGGGTTTGTTTATAACTTCTTGTATATAATCTTTTATAGGATTGTTGCCAGGTAGTTTTGTAAGCGGATTTTGGTTTGAAACGCGTACTAAATTATACTTATGGACAATATTTATTATAGTTGCAGCATCAAGACAACCTAAGTATTTTTCATTTTGTACTACTAAAACTGGCGGTATTTCTTTTGTATTAACAGATTCTGTTTGTACAAAACTTTCAATTATATCTTCTATTTTGCTTGTAGCGCATACGATTGGAGCTTTTGTAATAACCGCAGATAGGGGTTTATTGTATGTTTTATTTGTTAACAAATCTTTTCCATAGGGTGAATAAGCGTAATTTTTAAGATCTTTTTCTGTTATAACACCAATAGGTCGCATTTTATTGTCAACTACAGGCAGTAAATTTACGGAAGCGTCTTTAAATCTGTATAAACAATTTATTATGCTTTCATTAATGTTTATGGGTTCTATTGATTTTAAATTTTCTAAAATTAGATCTGTGTCTGTTTGCGATCTTGTGCTTTTTATCTCATTTATATGCTCATAAACAGATTTTAATGAAAACAGATCAATCTGCGGTTTTTCTATAAAATAGCCTTGGGCAAAATTAAAATCCATTTCTTTACATTCTTTTAGTTCACCAAGTGTTTCTATACCCTCTGCTATGGTTTTTATGCCAAGTTTTGAGCACAAACTTATAATATGCTCTACAAATAATCTTTTTTTATGATTTTTATTTATATCGCTTATAAAAAATCTGTCAATTTTTACATAATCTGGTTCAAAGTTATAAATATACTCTAAACCAGAAAACTTTATGCCAAAATCGTCGATCGATATGCTAAAGCCCTGTTTTTTATAATTATTTAAAAGATTGATTAAATATTCAGAACATTCAAGATAATGTTTCTCAGAAACCTCAAAACATATATTTGATGGTGATATATTAAGCTCATCCAAGAATTCTATTGTTTTTCCAAATTCATAATCTCTTGAAGTTAATGTTCTATTGTCAAGATTATAAAAAAGCAAAGTATCATTTTGAAAAATATCACTGTTTTTGATTTTTTGTATAGCTTTTTTTCTTAAATTAATATCCAGCGTAAACAAGCTATCGTTTGCATATGCATAGTTAAATACTGAATCAATATTTTCAAAACCGCTTTCTAAAAAGTTTCTCAATAGTGCTTCAAAACCTATGGATTTACCTGTATGAATATTTACTATTGGCTGGTATGCATGTGTTAGACTATCAAGCATTTTATTTATTATCTCCTTCATATTTTGCTCCTTGGCTTTAAGCCAAAGTAATTACAAAAACTATATTTACCAAATCCAATCTTTAAGTTACATGCAATTGAAAACTTTTAGCTAATTTTTCATATGTGTAGTCTTTGTAATAGGCTTGCATAATAGCTTTTGCTTCTTTTTTTGTCATAGTCGGATTTTTGCAGGGTTTTATATTTAAAAAAGATGCCATGGCTTTAAATAAGTCAGTGTTTTCAATCCTTTTTGAAGCAATTAGCTCCCTTGAGCGGAATCCGTAAGATAAAATTACTTGGTCTTCACCTGTGTGTGTTGTTGAAACAAAATACACATTACCCCTGCGCAAATTTGCTTTCCCTTTTTGATCACCATCTTTTGATAATGGGTATGCACATTTTGCAAGCACAGCACCAAGCGCGCATGAATCATAGGCTCTATACAGATAATTTCCAGTAATTCCTGTAAAATCTGGGCTTCGTGAGTCAATTATTAATTGAGCTTCGGACGGTTCAATTTTAAAGCCAGTGTAGTATTCTACAATGTCCTGGACTTCTTTTGAGCCTTTATTTTCAATTTTTTTTGTAATATAGGGTATGCTTGCTTTTACTTGTTTATATTTTAAAAAGGCTTCTGTTGAGTCATTATAATCTGCGCCAGTACCGAATACATTAAACCCTCCAGTGCCATGGTCGCTTGTAACAATAACAAGCGTTTTTGGGTTAGTTTTTAAATACTCATCTACCACTTCTAAAACCTGGTCAAGCTCTGCTGTTTCCATTAACGCGCCCATGCAATCATTTGCATGATTTGCATGGTCAATTCTACCAGCTTCAATTTGCAGCACAAAGCCTTTTTTTGCCGTTTGCAGTTTTTTTAGGGCAATTGCACTCATTAAAGCAAGAGAAGGTTGACTTTCAAGATTTTTATCATTTAACCTATCAATGTAATAGTCAATATGAGATTTTGCAAATAAACCAAGTATTGGCTTGTTGTAATCGATTTGTTTTAGCTGCTCCTTATCTGTGTATACAGCATAACCTTCTTTTTTAAAATCTGACAATGTATCTTTTTTTAGTTTAGGATTTGCTTCTTTACTAAAATACTTTAACCCACCACCCATAAGCACGGCAGGTTTTAACATTAAAGCTTCAAGGGCAATATTTGCTTCATCATCTCTGTCTTTATTATGAGAATACCATGCAGCAGGCGTTGCGTGTGTAACGCGTGTTGTTGTTACAAAACCCACATCATAGCCATTTTCTTTTGCAAGTTCCGCTATTGTTTTAAGAATTTTATCATTTGGCAATACACTTAAAAAATGATTTACTGTTTTTGTGCCAGTTGCCCATGCAGCACTTGCAGGTGCTGAGTCTGTTACAATACTGCTTAGAGATTCTGTGCCCATATATGCGATTGTTGCGTCATTGCTTTGAAACTTACTATAAAAAGTTGTTGTTTTGCCAATGCTATTTCTTAGGCTCTGCAGGGCTGTAAGCGTAGAAATGGGCATTCCATCGCCAACTATAAATATTATACCTGGTGTATCTGTTTTTTCAAATGTAATTGGCTGTCCTATCTGATCAATCTGACTTGAATAAACTTTTGGGTTAATTAAAAGTGTGGCAAGCGTTGCCCCAAATATTTCAATTGCTTTTCTGCGAGTCAATTCAGCCATATTTTCCTCCTTCTTTTATTTGTTGAAAGTGTATAATTTAAAGTGTAAATAAATCTTCAAGAATATGAAAAAAATTTGTAAAGATTTGATTGAGTAAATATCTGGCTAGCAAAATAGCCAGCCAGATATATCTTAATCGTTTCTTTCTTTGAGAGCTTTTTTGAGTTTTTCTATTACTTTTGTGTCTTCCAAAGTTGAAATATCTTGTGTTATGGGTTTATCTGTTGCAAGGGCTTTTAAAAGCCTTCTAACGATTTTTCCAGATCTTGTTTTTGGCATCTGGTCAACAAACACAATTTCTGATGGCTTGGCAATTGGTCCAATTTGTCTGCCTACATGATCCCTAATGTCTCGGACAAGTTCATCATGATGTGTCAAATCTACGCCTTCTTTTAGAACTACATATGCAAAAATCGCTTCGCCTGTGACATCATCTGGTACACCAACAACAGCAGCTTCAGCAATGGCTGGATAGCTTGTAAGTGCATTTTCAATTTCAGCGCACCCTATTCTATGAGCCGAAACATTTACAACATCATCAATTCTGCCTTCCATCCAGAAATAACCATCTTCATCTTTGTATGCAATATCTCCTGTTAAGTAATATTTACCGTCAAATGCGCTCCAGTAAGTTTTTTTGTATAATTCGTCATTTTGCCAGAGTGTTCTGACCATTGATGGCCATGGTTTTGTAAATACTAAATTACCTGTTTTGTATGGTTCAGTTATTATATTGCCTTCATCGTCAACAATTTCCGGGAACGCACCAGGTACGGGAATACCTACAGAACCAGGTTTTTGTGGTACTATTGGCAAAGATGAGAGCATGTGGCCTGCTGTTTCCGTTTGGCCATATGCATCTATTATAGGACATTTTTCTTGACCTACATTTTTGTAATACCACAACCAGGCAGCAGAATTTAGCCTTTCTCCGCCTGTTGTTAAAAGTCTTAAAGAAGATAAATTGTATTTTTTAGGGTAATCTTCACCATATTTCATAAGTGCCCTGATGGCAGTTGGTGCTGTGTATAGGACATTTACACTATATTTTTCGATTAAGCGCCACCATTGGCCTGGATCTGGATAAGTAGGAATGCCTTCGTAAATTAATGTTGTTGAGCCCACCGATAATGGCCCATACAATGTATATGAATGTCCAGAAATCCAACCTAAATCGGCTGTACTCCAGAATGTATCTTCGTCTTTTAAGTCAAATACCCATTTAGCTGTTAGAATTCTCCATATTAAATAACCTGCAGTTGTATGTAAAACGCCTTTTGGCTTTCCAGTTGATCCTGAAGTGTAAAGCAAAAAAAACGGATCTTCAGAGTCCATAACTTCGGGTTCGCAATAGTTTTTAGCATAATCCGGGTCACTCATGAGGTCATTCCACCAGAAATCCCTGAGCGTTTTCATAAAAACATCTCTGCCTATGTGTTTTACAACGACCACATATTTTATGTTTTTTAAATCTTTAATCGCTTCATCTACGCTGTCTTTTAGCGGTATGGCTCTACCACCTCTTCTTCCGCCATCTGCTGTTATTATTACATTCGCGTTTGCATCAATTATGCGCTCTTTTAGTGCAGCTGGCGAAAACCCGCCAAAAACTACACTGTGTATAGCTCCAATTCTAGCACATGCAAGCATGGCAATGGGAAGCTCAACTATCATTGGCATATAAAGAACAACCCTATCGCCTTTTTTAACACCTAAAGTTTTTAAAACATTTGCAAATTTATTAACCTGATAATAGAGTTCTCTGTATGTTATTGTTTTGCTTTCGCCTATTTCACTTTCCCATATTATAGCGGCTCTGTTTTTTTTCCATGTAGAAAGGTGCTTATCTATGCAATTATAGCTAATATTTAACTTTCCACCTACAAAAAATTTATAAAATGGAGCATTTGAATCATCAAATACTTTTTTGAAAGGCTCAAACCATGTAATTTCATTTTTTCCAAAATAATCCCAAAAGCCTTCCCAATCGTTTTTGGCCCATTGGATGTATTCTTCATAAAGCTTCGGATTTAAGTTAGCTTTTTGAAGAAACTCTTCTGATGTTTTGATTAATAAATCGTCACCTTTTGAAGTCTGACCGTTCATTCTATCCCCCCTTTGTATAATTTTATATTTCTCTTTTAAAATAATATAAGAATTTATTTTTAGTGTCAAGAAATTTTTTTAAAAAAATTTAAAATAAAAGTTAATAATTAAGTTTAAAAAAAATAGTTAACCATATATTATATATTTATGATTAAAAAAATTAATTTAAGTTGAAATTATAATAAAAAAAAATAATTTCACCTGAATTAAATTTCAATTCATTTAAGTAATAAATTATGAGGCTCATATGAAAACCTTAAAATATTTTGCAAGGCAGAAAGAGAGAATTAGTGTAGAAACTTTGATTAAAGAAACGGGCGATTCCAATTTCAAAGAACAAAGGCGTTTTATTGGGTCAAATTTTGATTTGATTATTTGGAGCACAAAAAGCTTAACAATGTTTGACGGCGAAAGTTCTACAAGCAAAGCAGATACTTAAAATTATTGCCAAGCCATTGGACTTGGCTTGTTTTTATGCTATTAATTTATTTCTACTACATTTGATACGACAATTGATATGCTGATTTATTATATGGGGAAAATAATGTATTTAGACTTAACTCAGATTGTTTTAAAAAATACAATATTATTTTAAATAATAGCGGTTTTGAAATTAAAGACCAAGTTAGCAGAATTGCGAATAGTTCTAACATTTAAAAGGTTTTATGGAGAAATCCCTCATTAAAACATGATCTATTGATAAAGCAAGAAAAATTATCAGATTATGAAGAATATATTGAAAAGGAATTTTGGTATGTTGCAAGAGAAATAGTAAATTTGGCATGGTTAAATGAAAAACTTGTGCTTATTGAGCCATTGGTGGACTTTAGGGTTGGTAAGTTTGTGCAGTTAAATATTGCAAAAAAGTACTTTAAAATAGCAGATTACGAATTTAGATACAAAGCAAAATCAAAAGTCTTTAACAATGAAATTGTAATTAAAAGTTTAACCATGCCACCAATAGATAAAGACAATTACAAAGTTTTGTATACAACAAAAACAAGAGAAAATGAGCTTAGCGAAAGTGAGCCGTGGTTTATACAAGACTACATTGAAGCTTTGTATGATGTAACTACTGTGTTTATTAGAGATAAAATGTTTGTGTTTGAGTTAGAAAGAAGTAACTTTTTAAGCAAAACAGTTGACTATAGATAGCTTTCTGTTGACAAAACTGTTCAACTACACCCTCTAGTCCAAAACCCACCAATTGCCTTTAAAAATTTTTTCAACACTCCAACTTCTCGCCTACAACCTCACGGCAAAACCAAAGTTAGTGCGCAGGATGTTAAAAATGTATCTTTGGCTCAAAGTGAAAGTCAATTTGATTTTAACCATAAAATACCGATTTTTATTGAAAATAGGATAAATGATATTGTTCAAGAAAGTCCCTCATCGGTAGAACTTAATGAAAATTCTAAAAAACCATTATACACGCTCAAGTGTATCAGAAAAACAAGCTAGATAAAGCCATAGAACAATTAAATAGTGTGGATAGAAAGTAATCCATTTAATCCAAATCTACATCACGATATAGCTTTGTTATTTGCTTAAGTGCAAGATTATCAAAAAGCAATTTCTCATATGAACATCTACCTTGCGTTGCTACCAAATGCAAATGATGCTCAATCAGCAAAAGATGAAATGATTAAATGGGAATTTAAGTTAAAAGGCGATTAAAAAACATTTGCCAAGAGGTTAAAAAAAGTTTATAATTAACTATGTGAGAAAGTCAAAACAAGAAAGAAAAAATGAAGTATTTAAAGCTATAGGTCAAATTGCAGCTCAAAAAGGTTTTAATAATGTAACAACAAAAGCGGTAGCTGATATATTGCAAGTTTCGCAACCAGCAATTTATAAATACTTTAAAAATAGAGACGAACTAATATTGTATTTTCTGGATAATATAGGAATCCTTTTGAATAATATTATAAAAACAGTAGAAAAAGAAGATAATTTGTATGAAAGAATTTTTAAGCTTATAAATGAGCATTTTAAAATGGTTGAAAATAACGAAGTGCTTCCTGTAATGGTTTTTTCTGATGAAATCCATATTGGTGATGTTCAAAAAAAAGAAAAATTGCAAAAAATTGTATTTGATTATAGACAAAATATTATTAATTTAATTAATGATTGCCCACAAAATGAGGTTATTGCTGATGTCATTTTGGGTAGTATAATTTTCAACGGGCTTAAATGGCGCTTGAACAATAAATCTTATTCTTTGTCGTCAAGGTCAGAAGAATTGGCTCAAACAATATATAAATTATGTATAACAAAAAAAGAATAAATTAAATAATGGTATGATTTTCAAACCAATTAGGCAAAAAAAGATCTCAGAAGAAATTGTGGATCAAATAGAGCTTTATATAAAAGATGGTATTTTGAAACCGAATGAAAAATTACCTTCAGAGCGTGATTTGGCTAAGATGTTTGAAGTAAGCAGAAGTTCTGTTAGAGAAGCGTTAAATATTTTAGAAGCAAAAGGTTTGATTGAAAGCATTCAGGGTGATGGCACATTTATAAAATCTGTTGGCGAAGATATACTAAAGGGTATTGACAATTTACTTGTGAAAGACCCAAGGTTAACCTGGGAGCTTATGGAAATTAGAAAAACACTTGAAGTTTGGGCAGTTGAGATGGCAGCAAAAAATGCCGATGAAGAGTCAAAAAAATATGTGAGCGAAGCTTATTTAGAATTAGAAAAAATAAGCAATAAATCAAATTCTGGTGAATACGAAGATGCAGAGTTTCATTTGTCTATCATTAGAGCTTCAAAAAACACTGTACTTTACCATATGATGATGTCGATTTTTAACCTGCTAAAGGATACCGTAAAAGTAGGCAGAGAATACGTCACAAAAATAAAAGGCTTATCAAAAAGAGAGTTGCTACTTGAACATAAAGCTGTGTTAGATGCAATTTTACAAAATGATCCTTTTCTTGCAAAACAAAGTATGTCAAAACACCTTTCTTTTATAGACCAAGAATTTAAAAATTACCTTGACAAATTTAGCAAGCAAAACATTTAACGATAATTTATTTCTGTTTTTATTTTAACTTTCGTAAATTATAAGATCAGTATATGAGTTAATAATTTAAAAATTTAGTTGACATTTAATAAAAAAATACTATAATTTTAGATAATGGTCTAATAATCAGACCAATTTTTAGGAGGTGTGTATGGCCGAAGCCGTTGCAAAAAGTGCTATTTCAAAGGTAAAACGGTTTTTAATACCGTACATGTTTTTGTTGTATGTTATTAATTTTTTAGACAGAGTTAATTTAGGTTTTGCCGCTTTAAAAATGAACAAGGATCTTGGATTAAGCTCTGAACAATTCGGTTTTGCTGCTGGTATTTTGTTTATAGGTTATCTGATATTTCAGGTGCCAAGCAATTTAATGTTACACAAAATTGGCGCAAGGGTTTGGATATCATTAATTTTGGTAATTTGGGGTTTTGTTGCTACTTTAACTGGTTTTGCAAATTCACCAACGCATTTGTATATTGCTAGATTTTTATTAGGTCTTGCAGAAGCTGGTTTTTTCCCTGGTGTGATTTTGTATCTAACATACTGGTTCCCACAGCGTGAACTTGCTCAGGCTGTGGCTTTGTTTATGACTGCTTTGGCGTTTTCCAGTGTTATTGGCTCTCCTATATCAGGTATCATATTGGATCATGTCCACTGGGCTGGGCTTGAAAGCTGGAGATGGCTATTTATATTAGAAGGAGCACCAGCTGTTGTATTTGGTATATTAACTTTCTTTATTTTGCCAAACAAACCATCTGAGGCAAAATTTTTAACTCAACAAGAAAGAGATTGGCTGACAAATGAGATAGCTCAAGAGCAAGCAGAAAAAGCCAAACAACAGAAAATGACAGTGGGTGAAGCTATGAAAAATGGACGTGTGTGGTTGCTTGCTTTTATTTATTTTTTTGGACTGATTATGGGATTATATTCAATAAGTTTCTGGTTGCCACAAATCATAAAAGGTTTGTCAAAGTCTTATAGTGCTCAGACAGTTGGGTTTTTAGCTATGATACCATTTTTATTTGCAGCTATAATGATGGTTGTTAATGGCTCATCAGCGGATAAAAAAGCTGAGTGGCGCTATCATACTCAAATTCCTTTGCTCGTAAGTTCTATAGCAATTTTTGCAATGTTATTTATAAAAACACCCGCTCCATCAATAATAGTATTATCAATAGTTACGGCTGGAGCATATGCTGCGTTTGGACCATTTTGGGCATTGCCAAACAAGTTTTTATCAGGGGCAGCAGCTGCAGCTGGAATTGCAGTAATAAATTCTATAGGAAATTTGGGTGGATTTTTTGCACCTTACATAATAGGTTTTATAAAATCTCATACTGGCAATGTTTATTATGGATTAGCAGCTGTAGGCGTGTCTTTGTTGATTT
>NZ_JAGDWY010000088.1:6081-15243 GCF_023256235.1 Desulfurella sp. | reverse complement strand
GCTATAGATGGCACAACAGAAAGTAAACCCATATGTGATAGCACTTACGGTGATGCTAGCCACATTTATGGAAGTGCTTGACACATCTGTTGCAAATGTGGCTTTACCTCATATAGCTGGTTCACTTTCTGTTACAGTAACTGATTCCACTTGGGTATTAACTTCATATTTAGCGGCAAATGCAATAGTATTGCCCATAACTGGTTGGCTTTCACAAAAAATTGGTAGAAAACGTTATTTTATTGGCAGTATTGTTTTATTTACAATATCATCTGCATTGTGTGGTCTATCTTTTGATTTTTATTTTTTGCTTGTTATGCGAGCATTGCAGGGTTTTGCCGGTGGGGGATTGCAGCCAGTATCTCAAGCAATCCTGATGGAGAGTTTTCCAGAAAAAAAACGCGGTATGGCAATGAGTATTTTTTCGATTGGTGTTATTTTTGCACCAATTTTAGGTCCTGTTGTAGGCGGTTGGTTAACAGATCAATATTCATGGAGATGGGTGTTTTATATAAATGTACCAGTTGGTATTTTAGCAACAATTTTAACTATGATTTTAATAGAAGATCCGCCTTATGCAAAGGCAAATCCTAAGTTGAAAATTGATTATTTGGCTTTAAGTTTTATTTTCATTGGGGTAGCGTCTCTTCAAATTATGTTGGATCAAGGGCAAAATAAAGATTGGCTCAATTCTAACCTTATAGTTATTTTAGCGTTATCTTCGTTTTTCTTTATATCGCTATTTATTATAGAAAACGCCTTTTCCAGAGAACCTATTATAAAGTTTAAATTGTTTAAAGACGTAAATTATTCGATAGGTGTTTTTTTGATGTTTATAACTGGTTTTGTGTTATATTCTTCTTTAGCTTTGCTTCCAATATTGGTTCAAACACTTATGGGTTATGATGCATTAAAAGCTGGTTATGTTATTGCGCCAGGTGGCATTGCAAGCTTGATCATTGCACCAATTATCGGTAAATTATCAAATAAGGTTAATATTAAAGTACTTGTAGGAGCTGGTATTTTACTTGTTGCATACTCTCTTCATTTAATGAGTGAATTTAATTTAACTGCATCTTTCGATGTTTTTGCATGGGCAAGGATTATTATGGGTTTTGGGTTGCCAGCTATGTTTATACCAATCAATTTAGTTGCTTATAAGTTTCTAAAAAAAGAAGATATGGGAGATGCAAGTGGTGTAATAAACTTTGCACGTAATATTGGGGGTTCTATTGGTATATCATTTGCTGCAACGATGCTTCAGCGAAGAGAAGTTTTCCATAGAGATGCTTTGGTTCAAAATTTTAGTCAATCAAGTATTATTTTCCAAAATTTTTTAGACAATACAAGACAATATTTAGTAACAAGAGGTTTTTCTTTTGCAGATAGTTATCACGCAGCAATTGATTTAATGAATAATTTGTTGTCAGCACAAAGTGCAATTATGGGTTATCAGGATGTATTCCATTTAATTATTTACTTTACATTACCATTATTTTTTTTAATATTCTTTATAAAAACAAAACAAACTAAAGATAAGAGGGTGACGCTATGAAAATTGTTTTAGTTGAAGACGATGAAAAGATAAGCAGCTTTATTGCGAAGGGTTTTAAGGAATTGGGTTACATTATTCAGGTTTTTGATAATGGTGAAGATGC
This sequence comes from Desulfurella sp., assembly GCF_023256235.1. Classification (NCBI taxonomy): domain Bacteria; kingdom Pseudomonadati; phylum Campylobacterota; class Desulfurellia; order Desulfurellales; family Desulfurellaceae; genus Desulfurella; species Desulfurella sp. Next base: position 13,585 of record NZ_JAGDWY010000088.1, on the reverse strand, counting down.
ATATTATTTTCTTATGAATGAAAATTATGATATTGCAATTATTGACATTATGCTACCTAAACTAAATGGTTTTGAGCTTATACAAAAACTCAGAGAAAAAGCAAATAAGACACCTATTATTGTACTTAGCGCAAAAAATACCACTGATGATAAGGTAAAAGGATTAGAGTTAGGCGCAGATGACTATTTAACAAAACCTTTTGCTTTTAGTGAGTTACTTTCCCGTATTAATGCTATTTATAGAAGAGTTAATAATATCAAAGAAACAGTTTTGCAGTATGCAGATTTGAGCCTGGATATATTAACAAGAGAAGTTACAAAAGACGGTAAAAAAATAGAATTGCAAAAAAAAGAATACTCTTTGCTTGAATATTTAATGCGAAATGCAGGGCGTATTGTGACTAAAACAATGATTTTAGAAAGTATTTGGGGGTATGATTTTGATCCGCAGACAAATGTTGTTGATGTGCTTATTCATAGACTTAGAAAAAAAATTGATGATCCATTTGATAAAAAGTTGATCCATACAGTACATGGCGTAGGCTATGTTCTTAAAGAAAAGTAATTTTTTTTCTAAAATTTCAGTAAAAATTTTATTGTGGTATAGTGCTATATTCATATCAAATGCTATATTTTTGTTTTTGTTGGCATATTTTATAGTCTCTGCTACGCTGAGGGATAAAGAAACTACTTCTATTAGTCTTGAAATAGAAAAAATTTTACTTGATGTACAAAAATATGGTTTATCAAATGTTGACAAACATATTTCTCATAAAGAAAAAGAAAATTTTGTTATTGAGATTTTATTAAAAAATAAGCCTTTATATGTTTCAGAGAATTTTAGAAAGTTGGAATTAGGAAATAAAATAATAGAAAACATTAAATCCAAAAAAAAGTTTTTTACCGTTAATTTGGATAATAAAACATTTAAATTTCAAATTTACCAAGCTACAAGCTATACGATAGTTGTTGGTAAAAATGTAGCAAGTACAGAAGAGTTGCTTGAAAAATTTAGAGAGATTTTCTTCGGTATGATTTTATTCACTATGCTTTTGGGCATAATTGGCGGTCTTATTGCTCTAAGAAAAATACTTTTACCAATAAAAAGTATTACACAAACAGCTCAGTATATTATAAATACTGGTAAATTGAATGAACGCATAAAGGTAGAAAACACTCAGGATGAGCTTTACGACTTAAGCGTTATCATAAATAAGATGCTTGATAAAATTGAAGTACTTGTAAAGTCTTTAAAAGAAACAATTGACAATGTAGCCCACGATTTAAGAACACCTCTAACAAGAATTAAAATTACCAGTGAGCTTGCATTAAGCGAACAATCTAAACTAAATCCAAAAGATGCATTACTTAGTTGTCTTGATGAATCTGACAAAATATTAACATTATTAAATGCAATTGTAGATATATCACAAATTGAAACGGGTTCATTAAAGTTAAATATTGAAAGGATACAACTTAAAAAGCTTATAGACGATGTGATTGATTTGTATGATTATGTAATTGAAGAACATAATATAAACTTAAGCGTAAAATGTAATGAAAATATATACATATATGGTGATTTTAATAGATTGCGACAAGCATTATCTAATTTAATGGATAATGCAATAAAATACAACAAACCAAACGGCAAAATATCAATTAAAGCATTGGAAATTAATGATAAAATATGCCTTTTTATACGTGATACAGGCATAGGTATAGATGCTAAAGATTTACCATATATCTTTGAAAGACTATATAGAGCAGATAAAAGTAGATCTAAACAAGGCTTAGGCCTTGGACTTTCTTTAGTAAAAGCAATTATTAAAGCACATGAAGCAAAAATAAAGGTAAAAAGCAAGTTGACTTGCGGAACTATTTTTTGTATAATTTTCCAACATTAAAATCTTGTAAGATTCGTGAAATAAATTAGAAAGTAAAATCAACTAGGGTGGTGTAGGTATGTTAAAACGTGTTTTTTTTGGTTTTTTTGCTGTAATTTTTTTTGTGTCAGCTTGTGCTGTATATAAACCACTAGAAATAAATAATTCCCAGATTAACAAAAAAATAAGTCATATCGATAAAAAAGAACTAATGAAATATCCCCGAGGTAAAATTATTTTAACAAAACTTGAAAATAATGAACCTTTGGATGAAAATGATATTGCAAGTCTGGCTTTAATTCTTAACCCAACTTTAAAAATTGAAAGAGATAATTTAAAAATTGCAGAAGCTCAAATTGGTATTTCAAAAACAATACCAAATCCGAGCATTTCATTTGACACGAGTTTTCCTGTAGCTGGAAATATTGCCAATACATACAATGGATATTCAATTGGGCTTTCTTATCCAATTGATTGGATATTTTCACATAATTTAAAAGTAAAAAGTGCTTTGCTTGAATACGAGTCAAAAAAATTAGGTTATAATTTTAATGCATACCAAATTATGCAGGATTCAAAAATAAAGGTAGCAAACATATATTATTTAGAACAAATATTGAAAGAGTTATCAGATAAATTAAACCTTTATAAGAAAATTTACGATACTATAAAGGTAGCCTATAATAAACATCTTGTTTTATTAAGTGATTTGCAATTAGCAAAAAATGAGTACGAAAAATCGAAAATTCAATATCTGGATACTAAAACCATGTTAGAAAAAGAAAATGATAGTTTAAATAATATACTGGGTATTCCTTTAAGTACAAAATTAAAAATTAATTTTGTGCCTAATAATAATTTTGATTTACCGGATCTTGAAGATTTATATAGTAATGTAACAAATCGGGTAGATATAGTTGCTTATAAATTAGCCTATCAGTCCCAGGAAGAAAAAACACGCCTTGCCTTTGCCCAGCAATTTCCAAAAATTTCTATAAATTTTCCTTTTAGTCGTGATACGTCGAATGTACAAACATTGGGTTTTGGTATTTCCATTGATTTTCCAATATTTAATACCAACAAAGCACAGATAAATTTACAGGAAGCAACAAGAAAAAAGATGTATGATGAATATGTATTTAGGATTATATCAGCAAGGTTTGATATAAAAAGACTCGTATCTGATATAAAAAATATTCAAAGCCAGCTTGCAATTTTAAATGCAGATTACAAAGACAGTTCAAAACTTTTAACTAATTATGAACAAGCGTATAAAAACGGTTATATAAGCATAATGGAATTTTATAAAAATTCAAATGATGTAATTGATAAAAAGATTAACATATTAAATTTAGAAAAATCTTTATACAGTATGCATATAGCTTTGGAAATTGCATCAGGAAAAAAATTTAGGTAGGTGAGAAATGAAAAGAGTTGTATTGGCAATTGTAGGTTTTGCAATTATAATTATTTTTATTGTAGTATATTTATTCAATAAAAATAAATCAACTCCAGAAAACCTATCCAATAAAACTCTTATTGCTACGGTAAATGTGGCACCTATAGAGGTTAAAACAATGTCAAAATATATAGTAGCTTATGGAATCGTTGAATCAAAACCTGGCACTGCCAACACCGTTTCTTTAAATTTTGATGCTACCATTAACAAGCTATATGTGGTTGATGGTCAAAATGTAGTAAAAGGTCAATTGCTTTTTAGTGTAATACCGTCTCCAACTGTGCAGTCTCAATTAATGCAGGCAGAAAACTCACTAAATTCGGCAAGAGAAAATTTAAAAATTGTACAGGAAAAATTTAAACTCCATCTTGTAAGCAAGCAGGATATTTTAAATGCCCAAAATGCACTAGATCAAGCTAAAATAGTTTATGATAATCTAAAAAAAACTTATACAGATAAAGTTTACTCCAGTATAGATGGCGTTGTTACCAAAATCAATTATACGCAAGGCTCTAGTGTGGTATCTGGCAATCCAATTTTATCGATAGCAGATGTTAAGAATATTGCAATAAAGTGCGGTGTTGAGCCAGAAGATATTAATTTTTTAAAGCCAGATTTGCCAGTTACAATTTCATTAATTGATTATAATAAAAAAATCACAGGCAAAATTATTTCGATATCAAATATTATTGATCCTGCAACTCACCTTATAAATATTTACATTTTACCTGATACAAAAAAAGATTTAATTTTGAATAGCTATGTAGAAGTTAATATACCGATTTTTACAAAGACAGGTCTTGGTGTGCCAAAATCTGCTTTGTTGTACGAAAATGGCCATTATGTGATATATACAGTAAAAAACGGTGTAGCTAAAAAGCATGTTGTAAATGTAATTTTAAAGAATGAAAACTATGCACTTGTTTCATCAGCCGATCTTACAGACAAAGATTTGGTTGTAACACAAGGAGCATATGAATTAAAAAATAATATGAATGTAAAGGTTCAAAAATGAAATTTCAGGAACTTTTGTGGAGAAAGAAAAAAGCAATTATATTTTTAATCATTGTAATTGTTTTTGGCGGCATTTTTGCAACTTTTAAAACGCCTGTTGCTTTATTTCCGAATGTTGAATTTCCTCGCATACGAGTAGCTGTAGATAGTGGCGATATTCCTGCAAATACAATGGTTGTTGAAGTTACAAAGAAAGTCGAGCAGACGCTTAGAGCTGTGCCAAATGTAGTGCATATAAGATCAACTACAAGCAGAGGTTCGGCAGAATTTATACTGGATTTTGGTTGGGGACAAAACATGAATGTTAATCTGTTGAATGTTGAATCTGCTCTTAATGGAATTTTGCCTACATTACCAAAAGGTACTACATTTCATGCAATCAGGATGTATCCAACCGTTTATCCGGCTATTGCTTATAGTTTAACATCGGATAATCATTCACTTGTAGAGTTAAGAGATATAGCTTTATACGAAATCAAACCTTTGCTTTTAAACATTAAAGGTGTCGCAAATGTCCAGGTTCAAGGTGGCGAAAAAGAAGAATACCATGTGTTGGTTAATCCAATGAAACTCTACACTTACAATTTAACAATGAGCGATGTGATAAAATCCCTGTCTAATTCAAATGTTATTAGTGCTGTTGGCAGGCTTGAAGATTATTATAAGCTTTATTTAGTGGTTTCTAAATCTCAATTGCACAATATGCAATCAATTGAGGATACAGTTTTAAAAACTAGCTCGAATGGTATTGTGCGTTTAAGTGATATAGCAACCATAAAAAAATCTATTGTTCCTAATTGGACCAAGGTTGTTGCTAATGGTAAAAATGCTGTTATTGTACAAATTATCCAATCACCTCAAGGCAATACAGTTCAAATTGCTCATGATGTAGATAAAAAATTACATGAGTTTAAAAGCAAATTGCCAGGTGGTATAAAAATTGCCAAGTGGTATGATCAAAGTAAACTAATAGTTTCTTCTACGCATAGCTTAAGAGATGCTATTATTATTGGTATTATTCTTTCTATTATTATTGTACTTGTTTTTTTAAATAACTTTAAAATCACAGTTACGCTCCTAATTAGTTTACCTACGATCTTATTTACCACAATACTTTTAATATATGTTTTTAAAATGAGTTTTAATATCATGACATTAGGCGGTATTGCGGCTGCAGTAGGTTTAATTATTGATGATGTAATAGTTATGATTGAGTATATTATGCGTTTTGTTGAAGAACGCAAAAACGAAGATATATCAAAAGTTATACCTTTAGCTGTTAAGGATTTCTTAAAACCACTTTTAGGTTCATCACTTTCTACAACTGTAATATTTATACCATTTGCTTTTTTATCAGGCGTAACGGGTGCATTTTTTAAGACACTTTCTATTACTATGGCAATGAGCCTTATAGTTTCTTTTTTAGTTACGGTTATTTTGGTGCCAATAATAGCAAGAAAACTATTATATCGTGGCATAGGTAAAGAAAAGAAAAACATAATTGTTGATTTTTTGGCAAAATTATACAAGAATGCAATAAATTTTTCTTTTAGAAAGCCTATTATTATATATTTACTTGTTTTGATTTTAGTTATATGTGGTATTTATAGTTTTAAAAATATTGGAAGTGGGTTTATGCCTTCCATGGATGAAGGTGGATTTGTACTTGATTATGTAACAAAACCTGGTACATCTTTAAATGAAACGCAGTATACATTGAACAAAATTGAAAAGATTATACAATCAAATAAGTATGTTCAAAACTACACTGCAAGAACTGGATTACAGCTTGGTGGCGGTTTAACTGAGCCAAACACAGGGGATTTTTTCATTAAATTGAAACCTTTTCCAAGACCATCAGTTCAAAAAATCATGGATGATATACGAAATAAAATCGAAACAACAGTGCCTGGTGTGAATATTGATATGGCACAACTTATGGAAGATATGATAGGCGATTTAGTTGGTACTCCTTCTCCAATTGAAATCAAAATTTACTCAGATAATTATTCTCAGTTACTTTCCATTGCACCCAAAGTTGCTAATATAATATCAAAAGTGCCAGGTGTAGTAGATGTAAAAAGTGGTGTTGTATTGGCTGGAGACGCTTTAAATATCGAAATTAACCGATCAAAGGCTGCAATAGAAGGTGTTGATCCAAACTACATTACACAACAACTAAATCAATACTTAAATGGAATTGATGCAACATATATATTGGAAAGCCCAAGAATAATTGGTGTAAGGGTCTGGACACCCCAAAATTTTAGGAAAAACATTACAGATATAGAAAATTTTCCTATAAGAACTCAGGATGGTAAGCTTATACCTCTAAAGCGCATAGCAAATTTACAGATAGTGTCTGGACAACCAGAAATTGTACACGATAATTTAAAAAATATGATTGCAGTAACAGCAAGAATTAGCAATACAAGCTTAGGTCAGGCAGTAAGTCAGGTTAAGCAGGATTTAAACAAATCTCAAATACTAAATGTAAAAGGCGTATATTACGAGTTTGGTGGTCTTTACGCGCAGCAAAAGAAAGCTTTTGCAGGCCTTTTTATCGTGCTTGTAAGCGCTGTTGTTTTGGTTTTTGTAGTGTTGTTATTTATGTATGAGGAATTTTCATTGGCAATTTTAATTTTATTAATGTCACTTTTGGCTTTAGCAGCGGACTTTATAGGTTTATATGTAACAAAAACTCAATTAAATATAACATCTATAATGGGCCTTATAATGAGTGTGGGTATAAACACAGAAACTGCAATTTTTTATATTAGCGAATACAAAGAATTTATAGAAACAAAAAATAATGTTGGAGCTATTATAAATGCTGGAAAAAATAGAATGAGGCCAATAGTTATGTCTACCTTAATTGCAATTTTATCATTAATGCCTATTGCAATTAATTTAGGACATGGTTCTGATATGCTAAAACCACTTGCAATTGCAATTATTTCTGGCTTATTTGCTCAACTGTTTATGGTTTTATTTGTGTTGCCAACAGCTTTACTGGGTTTGGAAAAGCTAAAAAATAAATAGCTTAAAATTTAACATTTGTGATATAATTCCCCTTCGATGAGTGAACTTGAAAAATTAAGTATAGGGCAGATTATAAAGTTCAAACTCTGGTTTGAAAGTTATG
>NZ_JAGDWY010000088.1:0-6071 GCF_023256235.1 Desulfurella sp. | reverse complement strand
ACAAAAGTCAATAATGAAGCAGGATTAGACAAAAATGATGTTGATGATTTTATAAAAAATTATCCAGAAAAAAAAGAAAACCTTGAACTAAAGCGCATACATACGCATAATGTTTGCAAAGAATCCTTAAAAATTATGCAATATTATAGAAAAAACAATGAATGCAGGCTCAGTGCTTATATAATAGCTTTGTTTCATGATATTGGAAGATTTGAGCAATATGCGTTTTTTAATACATTTAACGATAGAATATCTAAAGACCATGCTGAGCTTTCTATTAAAGTCATATTAGAAAACAATTTGCTTAAAAATATAAATGATTATACAAAAAACATAATAATAAAAGCTATAGAAAACCATAATAAAGCTCAATTACCTAAATGTGGTGATTACAAACTAAACTTTTTATCAAAGGTTATTAGAGATGCTGATAAAATTGATATATATCGTATTGTTACTCAAAACTATGTCTCCAAAAAACCTAATAGTATTGTAAATCTTGAATTAGAAGATAGAGCATTTATTTCAGATAATGTTTATAGAAGTATTTTAAATAAAAAACCTGTCAAATATGTAGATTTAAAAACCATAATGGATTTAAAAGTTTTACATCTAAGTTGGGTTTTTGATATTAATTTTATTTACACATTTGAAAGGATAAGTAGAGAGTCATACTTAGAAAAGATATTTTCCACGATGGCACAAAATAAACAAACGCAAATAATTTTTCAATTAGTTGAAAATTATGTTGATAAAAAGCTTAAGCTAGGTAGAAATGAGGTTTAAAAGAGGGCCAATAGACCCTCTTTTAAAAATAGTTTTAGAATTTAAAACACAATATGGAATGGATTTGCATAGAAAATTATCAAAACAATAACAAGCATGTAGATGACCAGTGACTCGATCATAGCAAGACCAATCATCATAACGGTAAGTAACTTTCCAGAAAGACTTGGGTTTCTAGCTGTACCCAAGACTGTACCGTTAACTGCGTGGCCCTGACCAATACCGCCACCACCAGCAGCCAGTCCAAGTCCGATTGCTCCACCCATGGCTACAAGCATGTAGTACTCTTTAAGTGAGCTTGCCGCTTGTGGAGCGCCTGCTGCAAATGCTGGAACTGCAGCAAGTAGCAAAAGCGCCGTTAGTAATAAGACCTTACCCTTCATAAAACCTCCTCACAATAAAAAATTGTCTACTTTATGACTCATGGTGTGTTGCAACAGCATCTGCAATGTATAGTGTTGTAAGTAATGGGAATATAAAAGATTGCAACACAGCAGCAAATAATATTAAAAACATAACTGGAATTGGTACAAGAGCTGGAACCAAAAAGAACAATACAGCTAAAAGTAAATCATCACCGCCTATATTTCCAAAAAGCCTGACAGATAGCGATAAAATCCTTGCAAAATGACCAATTATCTCAACTGGTATCATTAAAGGTGTAAGCCACCACACAGGACCCATAAAATGCTTTATATATTTTAGGCCATTGTGTTTTATGCCCAGGTATTGGTAGTAAACAAATACTAAGATAGCAAGTGCAATTGTTGTATTCCAACTTGATGTTGGAGGGACAAACCAAGGTATAAGTTCTACTATATTTGAAAAGAATATAAATATACCAAGCGATGCTATTAGCTTAAAATGTTTTTTTGTTTCTTTTGGACCAAGTATATCTTCTACAAAACTGTACATACCAGATATAAATGCTTCAACCACATTCTGGAAATTTGATGGCATGAATTTTAAAGAAAAACGGACACTTATAGCCAAAACTATTATAACAAGCATTATAAACCACGTAAAAACCATAAAATTTGGAAGATGAAGTGCATGTGCTATGAATTCCAAAAAGTTAGGTGCTTCCATTAGGCCTCCTTATTAAAGTTTTTTCTAAACAGGATAAAATAAACTAAAACTGAAATAGGCAAAATAGAAAAGCCTATTATTAAACCTATAAAACTGTATACTAATAGTTTGTAGCTTACAATTATTAAAAAGGCAACTGCAAATAATCTTAAAATATTTCCAAAGAAAGAAAACCTACCTTTTTTTACCCATCTAAAAGACATTTTTTTTAATAAAAACCAATCAATCAAAGCTATGCTCGAACCCACCAAAACACCTACAAATAAAAAATTAATTGCAAAAAATGCAATTATTGCGAATATAAAATACAATATTATTAAAATAATTTCAAGTTTTTTTATTTGAGTCATTTTTGTCTATACTTTCTTTATTTATTTTTTTTGTTCCAATATATAAATTTCTAAAAGCTGCAACAATACCAAAAAAAATAAAGAGTAATAAAAGCCATGGATGTGTAGAAGGAAATTGTTTATCAAGAAAATAGCCAATAAGACCCCCAATTATTATGGAAAAAACAAAACTCATGCCAATCGTTGAAGCATCATATAAACCTTTATAAAAATCTTTATTATTTTTATTTTTCTTCATACTATAAATTTTGCATTTTGTAATTCTTTAAATATTTCTTCTGCGGCATTTATTGTGTACTCTATGTCGTTTTTGGTATGTGCAGTTGATAGAAAATTTGCTTCAAATTGAGAAGGCGCAAAATATATACCACGCTTTAACATTCCTAAAAAGAAGTTTTTAAATAAACGATCGTTAGATTTTACAACTTCGGTATAATTTGTAGGTTTTTCTTCTGTAAAGAAAAATGTAAAACATGATCCAAAAGAATTTTCACTAAGTGGGATATCATAGGTACTTGCAAGTCCCATTATTCTTGAAACTAAAATTTGTGTATTTAGTTTTAATTGTTCATAAGGATTTGTGTTTTTTAGCATATCAAGTGTAGCTATACCCGCCTGGACAGCGATGGGATTGCCAGATAGTGTACCGGCTTGATAAACCGGCCCTTCCGGACTTACTAAACTCATGATTTCTCTGTTTCCCCCATACATAGCAAGGGGGAAGCCTCCACCTATAATTTTACCTAAAATTGTTAAATCGGGCTTAATATTTTCTAAAGTCTGTACACCGCCATAACATGCTCTAAATCCCGTTATAACTTCGTCAAATATAAGCAAACTTTCGTATTGTTGTGTGATTTCTCTTAAAAACTTTAAAAAGTTAGGCTTTGGCAACACAACACCCATATTTGCTGCAATTGGCTCAACTATAACACATGCTATAGTATGCCCAAAATCTTGAAATATCTTTTTAACAGCATCAAAATCATTATATTCGCAAAGTAGCGTGTGTTTTGCTATATCTTCTATAACACCTTTACTTGTTGGTACACCAAATGTAGCAGCACCAGATCCAGCACCAACAAGCATACCATCGTAGTGTCCATGATAGCAACCAATAAACTTAAGACAATTTTCTCTTTGTGTAAAACCTCTTGCAAGTCTAATAGCACTCATAACAGCTTCTGTGCCAGAGTTAACAAAACGAGTTAATTCAATTGAATCAAAAGCTTCAACAATTCTTTTTGCAAGTTCTATTTCTGCTTTCGTGCAGGCGCCATATGTAAAGCCGTTTTCAAGTGCGGCCTTTACTTTATTTATAATTGTATTGTTTGCATTTCCAAGAATATTTGGTCCAAAACTGGAAACATAATCAATAAAAGTATTTGAATCCTCACTGTATAGGTATGCCCCTTTTGCCTTTTTGATAAATATGGGGTCAATTCCAACACTTTTGAAAGCTCTAACTGGACTGTTAACGCCACCTACTATGTATTTTTTTGCTTCTAAAAAAAGTTTTTTACTTTCTTCAAACATCTTTACCTCAAAAAACTAAAAAAGTACTCGCCATCTTGTCCTAAAAAGCTTATGGCTCTTTCAGGATGAGGCATTAAACCCAGTATGTTGCCTTTTTTATTGCAAATGCCAGCTATATTTTCAAGACTTCCATTTGGGTTTGTGCCTATATCAACATTTCCATCTTTGTCGCTATATTTAAATACAATTCTATTTTCATCGCGTAATTTTTTAAGTGTTGTTTCATCGCAATAAAAATTGCCTTCTTTGTGAGCTATAGGCATTTGCAAGATTTTTTTTTCTATGTTTTGAGTTAATTTGCAGATAGATGGTATCAATTTTATATGCACTTGCTTGTGTATAAAGCGTAAATTAACATTTGTAATGAGGGCACCATCTAACAAATGCAGCTCACATAAAATCTGAAAACCATTGCAAATGCCCAAAATATAGCCTCCATATTTATCAAATTCAATTAGTGCACTGGCAAGTTTAGTAAACTTTGCTAGCGCTCCTGCCCTTAAATAATCACCATAAGAGAAACCGCCAGGAAGTATGATACAATCAAATTCTTTAAGATTTGTTTGTTCGTGCCATACAAATTTTGTTTGTGCACCCATGTAGTTTGCTGCAAATTCGCAATCATAATCACAATTTGTCCCTAAAAACCTAACTATTCCTACTTTCATAAATAATCTCATAATCCTCAATAATTTCGTTTGATAATATTTTAGATGCAAGCTGTTCAATGAAGTTTTTAGCATTTTCGTGCTCAATCTCTACTTCAAAATATTTCCCAGATCTAATCTCGCTAAAAATCACCCCAAAATAATTTTCGGCAACTTTTTTTATTGCATTTCCTTGAGGATCAAGCACACTTTTTTTAGGTTTAACTATAATTGTTGCTTTCATAATTTTATACCTTTTTAAGCAAAAACCAACACTATAAGTATTGCTACTATATTTATAATTTTTATCATTGGGTTTATAGCAGGCCCTGCAGTGTCTTTAAGAGGATCTCCAACCGTATCGCCTGTTACTGCTGCTTTATGTGCCTCACTTCCTTTTCCGCCAAATTGTCCGTCTTCTATATATTTTTTTGCATTATCCCATGCACCACCGCCACTTGTCATTGATACTGCCAAAAAGAAACCAGTTACAATTGACCCTATTGATAGTGCACCTAAAGCAACAGGTCCAAATAAAAAGTAGACAATAATCGGTGCAAGAACAGGTATAAGTCCTGGAGCAACCATTTTTTTAATAGATGCTTTTGTTACGATATCAACACATGCAGCATAATCAGGCTTAGCTTTACCTTCTAATATGCCTTTAATTTCTCTAAACTGTCTTCTAACTTCTTCTACCATTAAACCACCTGCTTGTCCAACAGCTTCCATTGACATAGCGCCAAAATAAAATGGTAGTAAACCCCCAAGCAGTAAGCCTACTATTACGTATGGGTTGCTTAAATCAAAGCTTGTTAATTGAGCACCTATATTTGATGAAGCTAAAACCCTTGTATATTCGGCAAATAAAACTAAAGCAGCCAAAGCAGCAGAACCTATTGCAAATCCTTTGGTTACTGCTTTTGTAGTATTTCCAACGGCATCTAATGGATCTGTTACTTTTCTTACAGATTCATCCAGTTCTGCCATTTCAGCTATACCACCAGCGTTATCCGTGATGGGTCCATATGAGTCTATAGATATAATAATGCCTGTTAGAGAAAGCATCGAAGCAGCTGCGATTCCGATACCGTATAAACCAGCAAGCTGGTATGAAAAATAAGTTGTAAGCGCAATAACTATTGCGGGGAGTGCTGGCGCTTTGTACATTACAGACATACCTTGAATAATGTTAGTTGCATGACCTGTTACTGATGATTTTGCTATAGATTTTACCGGATTAAAGCTATATGATGTATAATACTCTGTAATTAACATTATAAGACCCGTTAGGATCATTCCAAGCACACTTGTAATAAATATATTTATTGTTGGATATTGCCCAATTGAGCCAGGTATAAGATTATTCATAGCAAACCATATAACAATCAGTGAAATAATGGCTGTAGCTACCAAACCTTTATAAAATGCTCCCATAATATTTCCTGATTTTCCAACTTTTACAAAGAAAGTACCAATTATTCCAGAAACAGAAGCAATAGAAACAATTAACAATGGAAGCATTCCAGCTATGCCCATTAAATTTTTTGGATCAAATAATGAGTGACCTAAAATCATCGCAGCAACAGTAGTAACTGTAAACGTTTCAAACACGTCTGCTGCCATTCCAGCACAGTCTCCTACATTGTCGCCCACATTATCA
>NZ_JAGDWY010000087.1:563-6588 GCF_023256235.1 Desulfurella sp. | reverse complement strand
AATCATTTTAATCTAAACCTACTTTAAAAAACTATAAAACTCTTAAAATGTCTTTTAAATAATCTTTCTAAAAATATCAGTTTAACAGATTAGCGGGTCATTTATACGTTTTTAGATATTTTAGTATAAAGTTGTTTGGACAAACTGCAAAGTTTAGTTTTTGGTTGTCAAAATGATTGTTTTTGAATAATATTGTTGTTTGCAGGCAGTAGTTTTCAAAATACATTATGTTTTGTTGACACTTATACGCTTGTTCAAACGAGGGATAGAAAATTAAAAAACTTGATTTGATAAAATACAGTGCATTAAAATATTCAGCTTATAAGTTTATTTTTATAAGCACAGTATTGTTTGCTGTTTTTGTCAGTGTATCAATTGCAGCAGATAACCTTGCAATCAGTATAGGCGTTTTGGGACTGATTTTTTTAATTATTGCAAAAGAATTTAAATTTAAAAAAGAAGATTTGCCCATAGGTTTGTTTTCGCTAAAAGAATTTTTTTCTAGCGTTTTTTCACTAAACCCAATCCATTCTTTGCTGAATTTCCAGTATATCTGGCACTTTGCCCCCTATTGGATAACTTCGCGTTCAAAAGCCAATTTTACATTGATTGTTAATGTGCTAGGCGTTTTTACTATAATTGGAACTTTGGGGCTTTATTTTAATGCTTTTTTTGGCATTAGACCCGTTGATATTTTTTCTGTTGGAATAAATAATCTTCATTTTGTTAAACCAATGCCCGGAATTTTTGGTTTTAGCGGGTGTGCATCTTATGCTGGGATTATCATGGTAATGTCTAGCTTTTTCTTTGGAAGTTTGGGCATTTTTTTAAAGAATAAATTCTATTATTTAGTGTCGATTTTAGCATTTTTTGCTGGTATCTTAGCACAAGAAAGGGCCGATTGGCTGGCAATTATTGTAAGCATACTATGTCTGCCTTTGATTTTAAGAAATAAAAAAACCTTAATATTGCTTTTGCTTTTTGCTGTAGTGTCTATAGGGTTCTACAACACAAGTTTTATACAAAAAAGACTAAATCAAACCATATATTACGAAAAAGATCCAGGTATTGTTATAAGATTTGCAATGATGAAGGCTTCTTTAGAGGTTTTTAAAGAATCCAGCATGTTTAGAAAAATATTTGGCTATGGCCCTTCTTTTGGCGCACAGGTTATACATAAAAAAGCAGTTTTCTACTACAAACAAATGGCTGTCAAAAATCATATTGATCCAAATATAGAAGTGCCAACTACAATTGATAATTTTTACTTCAACACACTTATGAATTCTGGATTATTTGGACTGGCATTAATACTTTGCGCTTTTTTAATGCTTTTAATAAACAATATAAAAAGGTTAAAATCTGCCGATACCCAGCAAAAAGGTATATTGGTAGGAATAATACTTGGTTTAATCGCTTTTTATGTTGCAAGCGGATTTGATAATCTTTTGGGTAGTGCGCAAGTGAGCATTTATTTATCTTTTATGCTTGGTTTAGCTGAAATTGGGCTAAAAAATAATATTTTATAAAATTATCGTTATAACGGCTTTTTATAAAAAAACCAAACTGTTAACCTGAAGTACTCTTTTGTCATCCTAAAGAGCCAATTCCTGTCATCCTGAAGTGTCAGCGAAGTTAGTCATCCTCAAGCGTCAGCGAAGTTAGTCATCCTAAACGCATGTGAAGGATCTAAAAGGAAAAGCAAAGCTCTGATCCCTATGTGTTTTTACTTTTGTATGCTTTAATTTCTTGTTTGAATTTTTCATAGTCTTCTGGCACGCCTATGTCAATAAAATATTCATCAAAATTCTTGCCGTAAAAGGACAGTTTTTTATAGTAAAGTTCTAATAGATCTTTTTCAAATGAAAATTTTTCCGGTAAATCTATAAGTTCAAATAGTCTTTTGTTTATTATGTAAACCCCGCCGTTTATTAGACAATCTGAGATTGATCCTTTTTCTTTAAACCCGATTATGCGGTTTGAGCTATCCAATAAGACACTGCCGTATCTTTTGCAATTTGTCATTTGTTTTAAGGCAATAGTTAAAAGCGCGTTTTTTTGAATATGAAATTCCAAAAGTTTACTGAGTGCAACATCAAAGAATGTGTCGCCGTTTAAAATAAAAAACTCTTCGTCATCCTCCAAAGCACTAAGTGCTTTTTTAATAGCCCCGCCTGTGCCTAAAGGTTCATCTTCTACGGAATATTCTATATCTATTGACTTATATTTTTTTCCAAAATGATTTATTATTATTTGAGATTTATAGCCAACAGACAAAATCGTTTTTGTTATTTTATTTTCAATCAAGTAATCAAGCAAATATTCTAAGAATGGTTTGCCTGATATATCCGCCATTGGCTTTGGCAAATCTCCTATTGCGCTTCTTAGCCTTGTACCAAGACCGCCTGCTAAAATAACCGCTTTTTTAATCATGTTTAAACAGCTCTTTTTCTACAAGTTCACAAATTATGTGGCCAATTAAGATATGTGCTTCCTGAATTCTTGGAGTGTCTTTAGATGGCACATTGATTAAATAGTCTGATAGCTCTTTAATTTTGCCACCTGTTTCTCCAGTGAAACCAACTGTAGTCATTCCTGTTATTTTTGCCTGTTCAAATGCTTTTATGATATTTACTGAATTTCCGCTCGTTGATATGCCGATCAAAATATCGCCTTTTGCGCCTTTGGCTTTAACTAATCTTGAGTATACTTCATCATAAGAATAATCATTGGCTACAGCTGTTAGGTAAGAAGTATTTACATGAAGCGCTTCTGCAAATAGTGGGTCTCTATCGAAATAAAACCTGCCCGTAAGTTCGGCTGCTAGGTGTTGAGCGTCGGCTGCAGACCCACCATTTCCGCAAAGTAGAACTTTTTTATCATTTTTGTATGCTCTAATAATTGCGCTTGCTACTTCAGAAATTGTATTTAGTAAA
This sequence comes from Desulfurella sp., assembly GCF_023256235.1. Taxonomy (NCBI): domain Bacteria; kingdom Pseudomonadati; phylum Campylobacterota; class Desulfurellia; order Desulfurellales; family Desulfurellaceae; genus Desulfurella; species Desulfurella sp. Next base: position 3,652 of record NZ_JAGDWY010000087.1, on the reverse strand, counting down.
ACTTGATCGTATAAAATTGCCTTTTTCGTTTCAATAGAATTTTGTATTGCAGATATTATTTTATTTTCAAACATTTTATACCCTCCATGCCTCTAAGCCATATTTTGTAAACTGGTATCTTCTAAACTCACCGCCAAATTTTTGCAAAGCTTCAATTACTTTGTATCTTGTGTTTTTAGGACAATATAGCATCATAAATCCGCCTCCGCCTGCACCAGAAATCTTACCACCGCTTGAACCTGCCTTGAGTGCTTCCTCGTAAATCTCGTCAATAAGCGGGTTTGATATTTGGCTTGTCATTTGTTTTTTATAAAGCCAACCGTAGTTTAAAATTTCGCCTATTTCGCTTAGCCTGCCTTTTAGTAAAGCTTCTTTCATTAAAATTGCCTGTTCTTTGAGCTTGTGCATAGCTTCTATTGAATCATGATTTTTCGTCTGCACATTTTTTACTTGGGCTTCTATGATTTTCGATGACAGCCTGCTTGTGCCTGTATAGTATAACAGTATATTGAGCTGAAGTTCGTTTAAATACTCTTTTTTTATGCGCAAAGGATTTACGATAACATTGCCATCGTAAAACTCCATGAAGTTAAATCCGCCAAAGCAGGCAGCATACTGGTCTTGTTTACCTCCAGTTAAAGCCAAATCTTTCCTTTCTATCTCATAGGCTAGATGCGCAATATCATATTCGCCTAAAGGCAACGATAGCCATTCTGCGAAAGCACCAATAATAGCAACTACCAACGTGGATGAGCTTCCAAGCCCAGAGCCGGCAGGAGCATCTACATAAGTGCTAAGCTTAAAACTTAAAGGCTTTTTTGTAAATTCTTTTACTATGCGGTTATAAACGCCTTTAATCAAATCAAGATTGCCGTCAAACTCTAAAACTTCGTTTGAATCAAGTTCTATTTTTTCCTTCCTATCAATAGTCTCTATTGTAATTTTGCCATCTTGCGTTGGCTCAATTGTAGCGTAGGCATACATGCTTATTGTAGCATTAAGCACAGCACCGCCAAAATTATCAGAATATGGGCTAACATCGGTACCGCCGCCTGCAAGGCCAAGTCTTAAAGGTGCGCGCGAGCGAATTAGCAATTTAAAACCTCCTTGTATAAATTTATTACCTTATCGCCTATATTAGATATTTCAAATTCTTTAAATCTTTCATAAGCATTTTTTGGATCTCTTGGCGGCACAACTAGACCAGTAACGCCATTTTGATTTACGTAACTCATTCCTGAGCCTTCAACGTCAGTTGTTACCAACGGTTTTCCAAAATACAATGCTTCAACTAAAACTAAGCCAAAAGCTTCATTTTTTGTAATAGAAGGCAAGCAAAATATATCGCATAATTCCATAAAAGGCTTAATATTGTCAACTCTTCCCAATATATAAACTTTTTTTTCTAAATTTAAACTTTTTACCTTATCAATTAATTTATTGTACAAAGGCCCTCCACCAGCTATAAATATTATAGCATCTTCTCTGATATATTTGCCGGCCTCTACAAGATACTCAAAGCCTTTGTATTCGACAAGCCTGCCTAAAGCTAAGATAATTTTTTTATCTTTAACTATATTTGATATTTTGTTAAAGGCTTTATCTGTAGAGTCAGCTTTTAACCTTTTGATACCAAGCCCCAATGGGATAATAACCGCCTTTTTTTGAACCTCTTTTAATTGCAAAGAGCTTTCAAGATACTGTGGTGACGCACATATAATTTTGTTTGCTTTTTTTAGTGCTTTTTGTTGCAGTGGTTTGTAAAATTTATAAAAAATTTTTTGCTTTACTATGTCAGAGTGCCAATGGATTATAAGCTTTTTATTTGTGAATAAAGACAAAAAATCCGCAAGAGGATTAGGAACATGCGAATGTATTATGTCGTATTCTTCTGCTATCTTAAAAAAATTTTTAAGATAATTATAAGATATTGGAGCAGAATTGAGTTTTATATTCATTTTACACCCATAGTAATCAAAAAGCCTGTAATTTGAATTTTTGTTATTGTAATCAAAACATAGTAGATCAGCCTTTATTCCTTTAAAGTTCAAATATTCAAGCAAATCATAAGAAAAGAGCTCAATACCCCCTTCGTTTGGCGGACAAAATTTACCAAGGTGCAGAACTTTCATTTACCCTCCACCAAAATTTCGTTAAATAAATCTATGTGTTCATCAATTATTTTGTCTTTGTCAAACAATTTTAGCCTGTTTTTGCCTGCCTTAAGTAGATCGATTCTAGAATTTTCATTAGTTATAGCACTCAACAATTTCTCTATCATATCTTCAATATCATAAGGGTTAAAACAAGCTATTTTCTCTCCTAAGATTTCTCTAAGTACTGGAATGTTGGAAGCAACTACAGGACATCCAAGCGATAAAGCTTCAAGTGGAGGCAAACCGAAACCTTCAAATAAAGATGGAAATACAAATAGCTTGGCATTCTGATAAAGATTTATTATAATTTCATCTGATGGAGAAGTTATATCAACTATATATGGTCTAAGATTTAGACTCTCAACGATTTCATCTATTTTATCATCTTTATCTTTAGATCCTGCAATCACAAGCTTAACATTGATAGCTTCTTTAATTTTGCTGTAAGCCAAAATAAGATTTCTTAAATTTTTATGTTTTTTTCTAAATCTACTTCATCCAGATTTTTACCTTTTACGTTTATGTTTGAATCTATTATAAAGCCATCTATGATGTTAGATCTATTTTTAAAGCCAAATATTACTATGCACGATGACCTATTAAATGGGTTTGCCTTGTTGGTTATGTCATATATTCTAGATATTCGTGGTAATTTTGAATTTTCTGAAAATACCGAACTTCTTATAGAATTATATTGAGAACTGTCTAATATTGCTCTAGTAAGAACAAAGCCTATTTTTCCATTTTTCTTATCTTTTAGATATTCTTGGCTTCTTGCTATAAAGAATGCAGCCATATCTTGATGTGTTTTATTTTTACTACCACTACTTAATCCATAATCTTCATATATCTTGTCTAACATTTTTTGTCTATATGGAGATTTAACATCTTTATAAGTTAGCCAAGGAGGGTTTCCCAATACAACATCAACAT
>NZ_JAGDWY010000087.1:0-553 GCF_023256235.1 Desulfurella sp. | reverse complement strand
TGGTTTTCTTTCTTTAATATGGTACATAAATTTATCATCTATAAATTCGTAAATTACTTTTAGTTTATTTGTATCAAAATCAAATTTTTCCTTAAGTTCGGAAGCTACGCTATTGGAAATAGTTACTACTTTTCTAGATTTTTTAATTGCTCTGTTTAAATAAAAACTAAACATTGTTTTTTTAATTTTACCTCTATCCCAAAATTGAGTAAATGGTCTTAAATCATGTATTGTGGTAATTGTGTTCTTTGGAATGTATAAAGGTAAATTAATATGAGGATAAAAAAATAAATCAACTTCAGGCTCCAGTTTTTTCAAAATTTTAGATTGCTTCCAAAAACCTTTAATAGAAAATTTTTCAAAATCTACAAAAATAGGCTCTATGTTATTTTTAACTTCCTTAAAATCTTTTTCAAAATCATCTTTTAAAGTTTCAGGTACACATGTATAAATTTTCATACCTCTTTTAGCAAGTTCCTTTGTTAAAGACTCATAGTATCTTCCTATACCACTACCCTTATAAAAAAGACCATCAATGTAAAGTTTCATATTA
>NZ_JAGDWY010000086.1 GCF_023256235.1 Desulfurella sp. | reverse complement strand
GACCCTGCTCTAAACATGAGTGTTAACAGGCAAGATTTGTCAAGACTGTTGAGCACAATAGGTTTAAAAGCCCAATATGAAGCTAATCTAGGATCAATTACCATAGTTCCTAATATTTCTGTTGAAATGAAGTCCAAGTTAAATGGAAGAGGTGGTGAATTTGACAGTTATTTCCAGGATGAACCATCTATAGCTCTCACAAGTCAATATCCTGATTATTCAAGAAATTGGGGTGTTGCCAAGTTTGGAGTTGATGCATTTATGTCAAATAGGTTATCAGCAAATATTAATTATTCAAGCACTTTTGATAAAAAAAATAGCGCAGATCACAGTATTTGGGCTCAAGTAGGTTATAAATTTTAATTAACAATTCAGGCAGAAAGATCTTCTTTCTGCCTTTTTGAGGGGGTTAATAATATGCAAAAAGAAGAAATAAGAGCTAAAACAAATCAGTATGTGGAAGAAGAAGGCTTTATTTTGCCAAAGAATGTATTTAGGGATTTTTTTTCGCAACTGATTAAATTAGCTGGTTTTGGTCTTGGCGGTATGTTTGTTTTAAGTGGCAAAAAGGCAGGCAAAAAAGCAGCAAGTCATATTAAAGAGATTCTTGGTGACAACTTGAGTTTAGAAGATGTAAAAGAATGCATAATTTCTTATTTTGAAGAATCAAAGCAATGTAAAATGGTAGAATTCAATATATCTGAAAACTCTGTAAACTTTAAAGCTCAGCACTCTGTTTTTGCAGAAGGCATAGAAAGTAAAAAACCTACCTGTTTACCACTTGGTGGCACTATAGCTGGTATGCTAGAAGAATTTTTGGGTGGCAGCTGGGAGCCAAAAGAAACTCAGTGTATAGCACAAGGTTTTAGTGAGTGCATATTTGAAGTAAAACGCAAATAATTAATCTAAATGGTTTTTTATTGTGATTTTAGTAAATAATTATTTCTATTTTAAAACAGGTTTAATATCAAAATTTAACTTTAACGTTATAGATAAAAAAGATTTTGGTGAATTTTTTAAATTGCAAAAGAAAGGGGGTTTTTGTGTCAGTTTGGTTAAGGCATTATGGTAATGTGCCAAAAAGCCTGAATTATCCCCAAATAAGTTTGTATGAGTCTATCAGACAGTCCTGTTTAAAATATGAAGACCAGATTGCTTTTATCTATTTTGGCAACACTATAACTTACGCTAAATTGCTTTACTACATTGATAAATTTGCAGTGTATCTAAAAGAAATTGGTATTGATCAAAAAAGCACTGTGAGTCTGATTTTGCCAACATGCCCTCAAGCTGTGATTGCATTTTATGCAATAAATAAAATAGGCGCTATTGCAAGCTTTATTCATCCTTTATCCAGCGAAGAAGAAATAGCAAATTATTTAAATATCAGTAATTCTGAGTTTGCTATAACACTTGATTTATTTGTAAATAAAGTTTTATCTGTAAAAGATAAAACGCCGTTAAAAAACATTATGCAAACAAGTATTTCTACATTTATGCCGTTTTTTTTAAAAACCGCCTACAATGTTTTCAAAAGACCCAAAAAAATTGTAGATTTAACTTTTGAAAGTGCAATTAAACACTCAAATATTTTAATTGATATAAAACCACAACAAAAAGCGTTTGATACGGCTGTTATTTTGTATAGCGGAGGTACAACAGGAAAACCAAAAGGTATTGAGTTATCAAATTTCAATTTGATTGCAAATGGCACTCAAATAAGCGCCTGGGCAAATTTAAATCAAGAAGATAAAATCCTAGCGATACTGCCTATTTTTCACGGTTTTGGTCTTAGTGTTTGTATTAATGCCGTATTGATGGGTGGAGCACAGGCAATACTTGTGCCAAATTTTGATTTAGAAAAAGTTATAAAATTGATAAAAAAAGAAAAGCCAACCTTTTTAGTAGGTGTGCCTACTCTATACAAAGCACTGCTTGACAGTAGAGATTTTCAAAAAATGAATTTGAGTTTTTTAAAAGGCGCATTTTCGGGAGCAGATACTTTGCCTGAGCATATAAAAAAAGATTTTGATTCACTTGTGCAAAAAAGTGGCTCTAATGCAAAATTAAGGGAAGGCTACGGTCTAACCGAAGCTGTTACTGCAATTGCGGCTATGCCACTTGATAAATACAAACCTAATTCCATTGGTATACCTTTTCCCGATATGAAACTTAAAATAGTTGACCCAGTTTTGCTTAATGAGTTAAAACCGAATGAATTAGGAGAAATTTGTATTAATGGTCCGTGTGTAATGAAAGGCTATTTAAATAATCCACAAGAAACTGAAAAAGTATTAAAAATGCACAATGATGGTCAAATCTGGTTGCATACTGGCGATCTAGGCTATATGGATGAAGAAGGCTTTTTTTATTTTAAGCAAAGATTAAAGAGAATGATAAAAGTTTCCGGTATGAATGTTTACCCAACAGAAATAGAAAATGTTTTAAGCTCACACGAAAATGTTAAATTTTCCTGCGCTATTGGTGTAAAAGATGAATACAAAATGCACAAAATTAAAGCTTTTATTGAGCTAAAAAATCCTGATGTAAATAAAGACCAATTAAAAAAGGAACTCATAGATTTATGCAAAAAACATCTAAATGTATGGAGTGTGCCCTATGATATAGAATTTATGCAACTGCCAAGAACAAAACTTGGCAAAATAGACTATAAACTTTTAGAGGAAAAAGAAAATGCAAGAGTTAATGAAAACAATTGATTCTATTTTAGAAAACCCATATACATATTTAGAAAATTTATCCAGATCAAAGCCTATTATGGGCTATAGCTGTACTTATGCTCCAGTTGAGCTTATTTATGCAAGCGGTTATCATCCTGCAAGAATAATAGGTTTAGCCAATAATGTCAGTCTTTCTGATGTGTATTTGCAATCGTATGCTTGTGCAGTTGTAAGGACGCTCCTTGAAGATAGCTTGTTAAAAAAACTCGATTTTTTAAGTGCTTTTTTGTTTTTACATACTTGCGATTCAATGCAGAGGCTATCTGATATATTTAGAATAAACCTTAATTTCAAGCAATTTGATCTGATATTGCCAGTAAAATTTAGTTCACAAACCTCAAAAGACTATTTTCTTGATATTTTGAATGATTTTAAATCAAAACTTGAGCAGGATCAAAATATAAAAATAGGTATAGATAGCCTCAATAAAGCCATACAAACTTACAATGATTTAAAAGCTAACTTACTGAAGCTATATAATATTAAGTCAAATAATCCTGAAGCTTTAAGCTATAGCGATTTATCAAAAATTGTAAGGGTTTCGTTTATTATGGATCCTGTGGAATTCATTAACATAAGCTCTCAAATCATAAATAAAATACCCCAAAATCAATACCAATCTTCAAAACGACTTCTGATTATAGGAAGCATATGTAATCATTCAGTTTTATTTGAAACCATAGAAAATAAAAATGCTCATATTGTTTGGGATGATTTATGTACAGGCACAAGATTTTTTGATGAATTAACACAGATTGGCGATAACCCTTTACAGTCAATAGCTGATAGATTCATCAAAAGACCTATTTGTCCTACCAAGCATATAAACCCGCAATATAGGCTTGATTATTTAAAAAGAAAAATTGATGAATACAAAATTAATGGTGTAATTTTTTTATTTATTAAATTTTGCGAACCGCATGCTTTTGATTATCCTGACCAGAAAAATTTACTTGAAAAAATTGGGATACCAAGCATAATGGTTGAAATTGAAAACCACAATATATTTGATGAACAAACCAGAACAAGGCTTGAAACTTTTATAGAGATGTTAGGTGAGTAAAAATGGAAAATAAAATCAAATCAACAGATAAAATGAAAAAAATTATGAAAAAATACTATTTAACAGCAAAGTATGCAAAATATTTTGGTAAAAAAGTCGCCTGGATAACAAGCGGAGGTCCGGTTGAGCCGCTTATTGCAATGGGCATTATACCGGTATATCCGGAAAACCATGGAGCAATGATTGGTGCTTCAAAAATCGGCGCAAAACTATCTGAATATGCAGAAAGCCTCGGTTATTCAAGTGATATATGCTCTTATGTTAAAGTTGATATTACATCTTCAATAACACGCCAAAGTCCTATTGGAGGTTTACCAAAACCTGATATGCTTATTTGTTGCAATAATATTTGCGGGACAGTTCAAAAATGGTATGAAATACAATCAAGAAAATTTAATGTTCCGCTTTTTATTTACGATACGCCATTTTGCCATGTTGATTTGGATGATTCTGCAAAAAAATACTTAAAAGCTCAAACTAAAGAGTATATCTCTTTTTTAGAAAGCGTTACAAAGAAAAAGCTTGATTATGACAAAATGCAGGAAGTTGGAAAATTATCGCTTAAGGCTATGCAAAAATGGCAAGCAGTTCTGGATAGTGCAATTAATAAACCAAGCCCTATGACTGCGTTTGATGCTTTTATACATCTGGCTCTTATTGTAACACTCAGGGGCAAAAAGGTTGTTGTTGACTACTATGAAACTTTGCTTAAAGAGTTAAATGATCGTGCAAAAAACAAAATTGGAGCGGTGGAAAACGAAAAATACAGGCTTTTATGGGATAATTTGCCTATATGGTATAAAATGAGGTGGCTTTCAAATGCTTTCAAAAAACATGATGGTGCACTGGTAGCAGACACATACACGCAAAGCTGGTGTGGTGTGGTTGATTATGTTGATGAAGAGCGTTTTTTGGAAACAATGGGGGAAGCCTACGCAAGAGTATATCTAAATATAGGTACAGACAAAATGGCAGATTCTGTCCTAAAGCTTATTGATAAATATTCTATAGATGGTGTGGTGTTGCACTCAAACCGCAGTTGCAAGCCTTATTCTTTTGGTCAATACGATATTGCGCGTATAATTCAAAAGAAAGGTATCCCTACACTTTTTATTGAAGCCGATATGACAGATGAGCGCAAATTTGCACAGGCTCAGGTGGAAAATCGTATTGATTCATTTATGGAAGTTTTGAGTCAAATAAAGGGTTAAAATGTTTATAGGCATAGATATAGGTTCGACAACAGCAAAAATAGTACTTATGGATCAAAACAAAAACATAATTGATAAATTAATTGCAAATGTAGGCTACAGCTCAAAGCAGGTTGCAACAAATATATACAAAGAAATTCTGTCAAGGAACAACATAAGTGAATCCGATATCAAAAATATTGTTTCCTGCGGGTACGGTAGAGAAAGTATTGATTTTGCAAGAAAAACTGCTTCAGAAATCATATGTCATGCAAAAGGTGTTAAGTTTTTGATTTACGATGTAAGTACAGTCATAGATATTGGCGGTCAGGACAGCAAAGTTATAATTTTAAATGAAAGTGGAAATGTTGTAAATTTTGTTATGAATGACAAATGTGCAGCAGGCACTGGCAGGTTTTTAGATGTCATGGCAAAAGCTTTGGAAACAGATATAAATGAGTTTGGAAATCTTGCTTTAAAAGCTGCTTTTCCTTCAAAAATAAGCAGTATTTGCACGGTATTTGCAGAATCTGAAGTTATATCATTGGTAGCAAAAGGCGAAGATAGAAATAATATTTTCGCTGGCCTTTGCCAATCTATTGCAAGCCGTATATCAAGCATGTATAAAAGAGCTGGTGGCAAGCCAAAAGTTATATTAACAGGAGGCGTTGCTAAAAATATTGGACTTTTAAAGGCTTTAGAAAAGATTTTGGATACACCAATAGCCACACATGAGTTATCCAGTTTTACTGGAGCTATTGGGGCTTGTCTTATTGGAATGCAAAATTAATTTTATAATATTGACATATATATATAACATTTGTTATACTACATAAAAAACGGTGAAAATAAAATGCACAAAGTATTGTTTTTTATGGATAATATACCGCTAAAACAGTATTTGAAAGCCGTATTTGAGTCAAATTTTGTTGTCGAGGAAAGTTTTGATATAAAACGCGTTCTTGAGCAAAATACGATTCTTGATTATAAAGCAATTATTATAGGAAAAAATTTTGGCATTTTAACAAAAGCAAAATTGTGCGAGGCAATTGCTGATTTTGCGCAAAACAACAACCATAAGATTCTTATTTTTATGCTAAAGGCACCAAATGAGAAACTGCCAAAGCGCTGCAAGGATATTTTTATTGTAAATATGCCAAATACGCATGAAAAACTCTCAAAAATATTAAAAGAAAATCAAATCCAGACATTTGAGCAAAAACAACTAAAAGATATGACCCAAACTGGTGAGATTAAAGAATTGGATCTTTATAAATTTTTTCATTACATTAAAGATAATCAAAAAGTTACTGCTTTAGTTTATGATAAAAAACTAGAATTTTTGACTTCAAACGGCAAAATTTTTATATTAAAAAACGATTTTGAAGATTTTAAAGATTTTTTTCTAAATACAAAAGTAAAAGCCGCCTACCATGGATTTAATACATTTAACTTTGCTGAGCGTATATCTATAGAAAAATATAAACAGATAAGCATAAGAGAGTTTATAAAACAAGGCCTGGAAAATATTTTAGACGAAAAACACTTATATAAGCTCTTGCCTGAAAATAAAACAAAAATATCGGTAAAAGCAAATCTATATGTATTAAAAGATTTATTGCCCAAAGATTCTCAGATAAATATAAACTGGCTTCACAAACACACAGATCTTACAATACAAGACGTATTAAAAAAATTTGATTATCTAAAATCCTTGCGTGATATTGTTATAATGTATTTTGCAAAAGCAATTGATTTGCTTGATCCTGCAAATGAGAGCAATTTTGATTTGACTTTGACATCTAATCTGCTAAGCCAGATAAAAAACAAAATCCAAAGCTTATAAACTATAAAAACTTAAATTGCAAGGAAAATATCAAAGCCTGCCTCAATGAAGCAGGCTTTGGTTTAGGTATTAGAAGCCAGAGTATTGTCCAGTGCAGGAATCGTAGGAAACAGGAGTAGTTTGAGAGCCAGGACCGCTTGAAATTTGGCTATTATAGCCTGATACGGTATAGCCATTGGCGCCAGCGTTTGCTGTACC
>NZ_JAGDWY010000085.1:18630-19202 GCF_023256235.1 Desulfurella sp. | reverse complement strand
TGGTTTTGTCAAATAGATTCACTTAAGCATCTTAAATATGTTGTTAATGAAAAGAAATTTAACCTTGTAATAAAGCCTGCAGACAGCAGAGGAGCAAGGGGCGTTCTAAGAATAACAAAAGATATAGATTTAGATTGGGCTTACAATTATTCTTTATCGTATTCTCCATCAAAAAGAGTTTTAGTGGAGGAGTTTATTGATGGTCCTCAAATTAGCACAGAAGCTGTTATTATTGATGGAAATGGTGTAAATGTGGGTTTTAGCGAAAGAAATTACGAATACATTGATAAATTTGCCCCATACATTATAGAAAATGGTGGGCAAATGCCATCGTCTTTACCCCAAAAAATAAAAAATGAGATTTCAAGTTTAACACTTGAAGCTGGCAAGGCAATTGGTATTTATAATGGCACCGTTAAAGGTGATATGATTTATTCAAGCGAAGGTGCAAAAGTTATAGAAGTGGCAGCTAGACTTTCCGGAGGTTTTTTTAGCACTGACCAAATACCTCTTTCAACAGGTGTTAATTTGGTGGAGACTGCCATTAAAATTGCTTTAGGTGAACAAGTTGC
>NZ_JAGDWY010000085.1:1862-18620 GCF_023256235.1 Desulfurella sp. | reverse complement strand
TATTAAACCAAAATATCAAAAAGGTGTTGCCATAAGATATTTTTTTCCAAAACCTGGAGTTGTTAAGGAAATAAAAAACATTGAAATGTTTAAGGATGCTGAATGGCTTTACAAACTCCAATTTTTTGTAAATCCAAATGATATAGTGGAGAAAATTACCGATCATACAAAAAGAGCAGGCGTGGTCATAACTACAGGCGAAACAAAAATTGAAGCTGTGGAAAGAGCTCAAAGCGTTGTCAATATTATTGAAATTGTAACTATATCCAATGAATAAACCAAAATTTTACCTTATATTTCATTGTAATCTGGCGTTTTCATCAATTGATGAAGATCAGCTAAATGAAGTTATTGCTAAAAGCTATTTTCCATTGCTTCAAATAATTAAGTCAACTAATACAAAAACTGGTATCGAGCTCAGTGGCTATACACTTGAAAAACTTTCTAAACTTGCCCCATTGTTTATAGATGAGCTAAAAATTCTTTCAAAAAGCGGTTTGGTTGAAGTTATTGCAAGCGGTTATCAGCAAATCATAGGTCCAATTGTGCCATATAAAGTAAATGTAAAAAATCAAGAGCTTGGGTTGAAGGTTTATGAGAATTTTTTGGGAATCAAGCCCAGGGTTGCTTTTTTAAACGAACAGGTATTTTCGAAATCTATGGTAGATATCTATAAAGAATTCTATGATGCAATTTGTATGGAGTGGAACAACCCTTACTCTATCAACGCACATTACTGGCAAGAATCGTATGGTTTTGCACCTGCAATAGCAAAAGGGATAAAAACCCAAATACCTATTATCTGGACCAATTCTATCCTTTTTCAGCAATTTCAGCGTACGGCTACGTCTCAAAATACACTCGAAAATTATTTATCCATGATTGAGCGCTTTATAAAAAAAGGTTATCGTTATTTGCCAATATATTCTTCAGATTTAGAAGTTTTTAATTTTAGGCCAGGACGTTTTAATACAGAAAACAATATCAATACAAACGAATGGAAAAATATAGAAAAGATTTTTTTGGCTTTAAAAAATTACGGAGAATTTTTACTGCCTTGTGAAGTCTTGCAATTTGCAAATAAAAAAATAGTTCTTGATTTGAGTAACCCTGTATATCCTATAATTGTTAAAAAACAGCCTAAATACTCATTAAGCAGATGGAGCGTAGCTGGTCTTGGTGGGCACTACATTAATACCTTGTGTCATAATTGTTATGATAGTACGAAAAACAAAGCTGACAAAAAATCATGGAAGAATTTACTGAAATTTTGGGGAAGCGATTATAGAACGCACACTACTTTAAATAAATGGCAGGTTGCGCTTAACTATTTGAATAAGTTTAATAACAATTTTAAAATAGAGATAAAAAATGCCACAGATTTTGATTTTGATAAAAATTCAGGGAAAATTTTATTAAAAGGCAAACAATACAGTGCTACATTTCTAACTAAAAAAGGTCTTGCGCTTGAAAATGTATGCAAAAATGAAAAAAAACTTTTATTTGGTAGCGTTAATCATGGGGAACTGGATTATATATCTCACGGTGCTGATTACTATACAGGCACAACAACAATAGAATCCTGCTCCTTTGGCAGGATTGCAAATTTAAACGAAACTTCAAATATAGAAGTTAAAAAAACAGGTGAGGATAAATTTTTCATAAAAGGAATAAATTATTTATCTGACCTGGCGATTGAAGAAAGAATATGGCTCGTTGATTTTGCTTTTAAGAAAGTATCAATTTATGATACTCTAAAACTTTCAAAACCCACAAAAGCATCTATTAGAATGGCTACATTTACGCTTTTGCCTATTAAAAAAAATATTAAATTCTGGTATTCTTGCAAAAACGGTGGTCGCTATAATGAAAAATTTTTTATAGAAAAGAATATGCCTATTTTGCATCACCTGCCAGTATCAATATTGCAAAGCTCAAATGGTGGACTTGGGGTTACAGATGGTTATTTATCTTTTGGGATTAGAAATTCTTTGATAGTCAAGCTATTTATTGATAAAACTTTCGGAAGCCCGTTGGTATTGCTTCAAAATAGTCCTGATCACGATAGATATTTAACAAGAGTATTTTTTAGCGTACAAGAGTTTGATGATACGCTGAAGCCTACAATAGTAGAATTTAAGGTAGGATATAGCATTTTTTTTGATTAGACAATGAGATTCTTTTTTGTGTTTTAGTTTTAGAATTATGGGTAAGGCTTTAGCAGTTGATGAGATTCTTCGGGCACATTCGTGCCCTTTAGAATGACAGGTGAGGGTGTCATTCTGAAGCGTTAGCGAATGATCTACTTTATCCTCACAATCTCAAGTGAATTGTTTGCATCAGGGTTTTTCTTTGACGGACCTCTAACCAAAACAAAAGAAGACTCATGTTCTCCAATAAGTGATTTTATATAACTTTTCCAATCCTGAGGCAATTCTTGTTCATATACAGGGTAGACGCCATATGAAAATTCTAAGTTTTGCGCTACATTTTCATTGTGTGTTACACCAAGTATCCAGATAGGCAGCTTAAAGCGGCTCATACGCCTTGCAGTTGCTCCGCTTGTAGTTGGCGTTACAAGCAAGAGTGGATTTAGGTTTTTAACTGTGGTAAAAACATTTACTGCCATAGTATCTTCGAGTGTTGGCGATTTTGAAGATAGTACTTTAAATAAGGTTTCGTATATCGGGTAAAGATAACGTTTGTTTTCTACGCTTTGGGCAATTTTAGAAAGCATTAAGACAGATTCTGCTGGATATTTACCTACAGCTGATTCTTCTGATAGCATTACGCAATCTGTACCATCAAGTATTGCATTTGCTACATCTGTGCTTTCTGCCCTTGTTGGTCTTATGTTGTTTGTCATAGACTCAAGCATCTGAGTAGCAGTAATTACAGGTTTTCCAAGTATGTTTGCTTTTTGTATGAGCTGCTTTTGCAATATTGCTATGGATTCGATTGGTGTTTCAACACCTAAATCACCTCTAGCTACCATTATACCATTTGTTTCTTGTAGTATTTCATCTATATTTTCTATTGCTTTTAAGCGCTCAATTTTTGCAATTATAAAGGGATTGTAAGAAATTTTTTCGCAATAGGCTTTTGCATCAAGTATATCCTGTTTGCTTTGCGCAAAAGATATGCTTATCGCATCTATTTTAACGCTTTTTGCAAAATCAAGGCATTTTCTTTCAAAATCACCTATAGCTTTTAAAGGTAGCTCCACTCCAGGCAGATTAATGCCTTTGTGAGATGATAATTTGCCACCAATCAAACAAATACATTTAACCTTCTGACCTTCTATGCTTTCCACCCTAAGCTGCAAAAATCCATCATTTAGATAAATAATTGTTCCTGAGCTTAAATAACTTGCAAAGTTTTCTAAGTTTACACCAATTTCATTACCTTCAGGATTGCTGGATAATACTATTCTATCACCTTCTTTTAATTCAATGGGTTCAATATCTTCAACCCTTATTTTTGGTCCTGGTAAATCACCTAAAATCACTATACGTTTGTTTAGTTTTTGGGCTGTTTTTCTTAGGTCTTCTATAATTGTTCTGTGTTCTTCAAAGCTACCATGTGCAAAGTTAATGCGTGCAATATTCATACCATTTTGCATCATTTTTTCCATGACTTCTCTGTTTTTTGATGCAGGACCTATTGTGCAAACTATTTTTGTCTTATTTGGAGGGAAAATCAACATAAACTAACCCTCTTGATAAATTTTATAGGCTTCTTCTACAGATTTATTTTCTATAAGTATTGCATAAATTGCATTTGCAAAGCTAATTGCTTCTTTTAGCGGTTTTTGATGAATGTTTCTGCCTGTTGCAGCACCCTGAACACCACTTATGTGAACTTGATTGTATAATTCTTCTAAAAAAGCTTTTGGTTCTTTTGATGATCCACCGGCACACATTACACGTGTTCTACCTGCAGCTAAAACTGCTTCTTTAAAGGCTTCAAAAATATTTATACCTTCTTTTTTAGGAAAATTAACTTTCACAAAATCAGCACCCAGGCACGCGGCCAATCCGCAAGCACCTGCAACCAAATGAGGATCGTATTCGTCTGCAACACTTTTTCCCCTTGGATAAGACCAGATTATAGCAATCAAACCTAACTGATGAGCTTCAAATATAATATGAGCTGCTTCTTTTAGCATTATGTATTCAAATTCGCTGCCTGGATAAATAGTATAACCAACACCAACAATATTTAAACCAGATTGTTTTTTAAACCTATCAATTTGCTCGATATCAAGCATTGCTGTACTAAGCGGATCTTTTAAATCTTTTTTAACCAGATTTGTTTTTGAATTGATTTTTATAACATACGGTATTTTGGGATAATCCACGCCGTATCTGGCTATAAGGCCAATTTGAGAAGCAAAAGCGCCAATTTTTGCATTTTGAGCAATTTTAAATAGATGTTCTGGTGAACTATCATCAATTGGAATATTTGGTCCATAAAAATCATCATTCATATGCTCTATTTTTTGGTCTCCAGCAAATAATGCTAATCTGCCTGTTTCGTGCGTCATAATATTAAAGTTTCTAATGTAGCTTTGTCTTCGCTCATATGGAACATCAAGAGGAACCTTTACATCCATTTTTACCTCCTAAATATAGTAGGTTGGTTTTAGTAGCAAACTTTTACCGCTCATTTCCGATGGTTTTTCCAAATTTAACAAATCCAAAACCGTGGGGGCAATATCACAAATTCCGCCTTGAGTTCTAAGGTTATACTTTTTGCCAATAATCAAAAAAGGCACTGGATAAATTGTGTGTTGGGTGTGAGGCTCTCCAGTTATTGGGTCAACCATTTCGTCGCAATTGCCATGATCGGCAGTAAGTAAAATATTATATCCTTCTTCTAAAGCAGCTTTTACCAGGCGGTTAAATTGTGTATCAAGTGTTTCAACAGCAATTATGCAAGCTTTTTGCACAGCCGTATGCCCTACCATATCCCCATTTGCAAAGTTTATTACAATAAAATCGTAATGCTTTTTTATAGCTTTAATTGTTTGATCTGCCACTTCGCATGCGCTCATTTGGGGTGCTAAATCATACGTAGATACATTTGGTGATGGTACAATCACCCTATCTTCTTTATCAAAAGGCTCCTCTTTTCCGCCATTAAAAAAATAAGTAACATGAGCGTATTTTTCTTTTTCTGCACAGTGAAATTGCTTTAGACCAGCTTTGCTTATGACTTCTGCTAGTACATTTTTAGGGAAAATGGGTTTAAAAAGCACATCAAAATCAAATTTTTCATCGTATTCTACCATACAGTAAACTTTAAATACATTATTGCGCTTAAAGTATTTAAAATCACTGCTTCCAAAAGCACTTACAATCTGGCGCATCCTATCTGCTCTAAAATCAAAAAACAATACTGCTTCATCTTTTTGGATTGGTGCAACACCTTCTATAAAGGTGGGTGTTATAAACTCGTCTGTTTCTCCTCTTGCATAGGCTTGTTCTATAGCAATTTTTGCACTTTTTGCAGACATTCCTTCATGATTTACAATAGCTTTGTATGCCTTTTCTACTCTATCGTAGTTTTGTGCCCTATCCATAGCATAATATCTACCGCTTACCGTTGCAATTGTACCTTTTGATAGCTTATTAAATAATTTTTCTAAAATATCTAAATAAATGGGCGCACTTGTTGGTGGCGTATCTCTGCCATCAGTTATCATATGTAAAACTGGCTCAATGTTGTTTTTTACAAGGAGTTTTATAAGGTAAATTATATGCTGTATATGGGAATGTACGCCTCCATCAGAAACCAGACCGATTAAATGCAACCGTTTATTTGAATTTTCTTTTATAATTTTTTGCCATGTGGGGTTTTCGTTAATAGTGCCGTCTTCAAAACTTTCTGTAATTCTAAGCAGGTCTTGCTTTAGTATTCTACCAGAGCCAAGGGTTAAATGACCCACTTCCGAATTGCCAAACTGGCCATCTGGAAGACCACACGCAATACCTGAAGCTTCTATTACTGTATGTGAATTGTTGGCAAAATAGTAATCTAAATTAGGCGTTTTTGCCAATGCAACAGCATTATAAGCTCTATTTGGATTAACACCAAAACCATCAAATATAACCAATAAAACTCTATTCAACACTATCCTCCAAATATTAAATACTACATGTATTATATATTTGAAAAGTTTAATTTCAAGTTTAATTTAATTTTTTTGATAAACTTAATTTTTTTGATAAACTTTTTTTAGAAAAATCCTATCAAACATTCTCAAAAGGTGGCTGTCTATTATATTTATTTTTTCAAGACTTTCTTTCAATAAGTACGGGTTTAACAAAAAATCAAGAAAAAACAATACTTCTGATGCTTTTATATAGGCAGTAAATGGGTCATTTAAAGCATAAGGAATTGTATTTTTTATAATATCGAATACTAATTTATCGCAATGGTCTTGAATAAGACTTGCTCTTTCAATAATTTTTGTTACATAGAAAACTACAATTTCTTCAATTGAGCTATGTTTTCTGTGTCCTGGTAAAATCGTATATTTTTCTAAAATTGGAAATTTTAGTAAAGTAGAACAATAGGCTTCATAATTATTGAACCTATCATTTTTATCATAATCAACATCAAGTAATGGCGTTTGAAAAATATTATTTAACAGACAATCACCTGTTATTGCATAACCGTTAAATAAATAAACTGCATCACTTTTGGAGTGACCAGGGCAAAACATATAATTTAAGTCAATATCAAACTTTGATTCTTCTAAAATTTCATAATTTATGGGTAAAGGTACACTGTTTACAAAATTCAAAAGCATAACTTTTATTTTTTCAATGTAATCTGTACTAAAGCCATATTTTAAAAGCAGCTTTTTAGAAATTTCTATCCTTGTTTGAAGATTTGTAAATTTAAGGTGATCCATTTTTGGCATAAAAATTCTAGCCTGTGAGTTTTTTGCGATAAAATTTTCAAGCCCATAGTGATCAGCGTGAGAATGTGTAATAAATACGTATTTCAATCTGTTTAAATTGATGTTTTTTTTGATATAGTCAAGTGCAACAAATGTGTATGGTCCTGTGTCAAACATAATTATATCGCCACTTAACTCACAAGTATAAAAATGCACAGGACCAACAGGATAAGGTGTATCAAGCGTGTGCCTATCCATTTTTACTCAAATACCTTTTCTTCTATTTTGTCAGATGATTTGGCATCGTTTTCTATATCGCGTTTGATTCGCATTTTGTCCAATTCTTTATATAATTCGTGCTGGACTATTAAATCCATAATTTCGTTTGTGCCAGTCCAGATCATCATCAATCGTGTGTCTCTGAGGTATCTTTCGACAGGATAAACATTAGTATAGCCAATGCCACCCATAATTTGCATCGCATTGTTTACAATCTCCCATGCTGCTTGTGTAGAAAATCGTTTTGCTTCACTAACAAGTCTGCGTTGAATACTTGAGTCTTGCAATTCATCAACTGCTTTTGCTGCTGTATGCACAAGGGATCTTGCTGCATCAAGTAATGCGCTTGATTGAGCTATTTTAAAGCTTACCGCTTCAAAATTTTTTATTGGCTGACCAAAGGCTTTCCTGTTTTTTGAGTAGGAAAGTGCAATTTCCAGGCTTGCTTTAGCAATACCCAACGCCCCTGCTGCAGTAGTTAAACGTTCTGGTATCATCATTTGATAGAATATTTTTGAGCCTTCGTTTTCTTTTCCAACTAGATTTTCTTCGCCAACAATCGCGTTTTTTAGTACAATTCTGCCCGTGCCGGCTCCTCTTGCTCCCATAAGCTCATATAGATTTTCCACACTAACTTGATTTTTGTCAACCAAAAATGCGCTCATATTTTGCTTGTAATCGTTTGAAAAATTGGTTTTAGCATAAATTAGAAAATAATCTGCGCCTTTTGCGCCTACAATAAATCTTTTCTGTCCATTTAAAATCCATTTGTTGCCGTCTTTTTTAGCTATGGTTGTTGCGCCAAAAAAATCAGAACCACCTCTTGGTTCTGTTAGGCCTTCTGCACAAATTAAATCTCCTTTTAATGTAGGTTTTAAATATTTTTCTTTCTGATAATTGCTCCCAAATTTTGAGATCGCCTCACCTACAATTGAAGGCATTACGCTAGCGCACGACAAAGCAGCACCAAGAATGCCGATTTCTTCAATTAAAACTACTTCTTCTTGCCAGCTTAAATTTCTGCCACCAAATTCTTTTTCAAACCTTATACCAAGTAAATTCAAATCCCCAAGCTTTTTAATGGTTTGTCTTGGGTATTCTATTAAATCTGCATCCATATCAATAAGCAATTGTTTGTCAACACTTTTTACAAACTCACTTGCTTCTTCAAAAATCTTTTTTTGATTTTCATTTAAAATTACATTATACATAGATCACCCCAAAAAAAGGAGGCATTAAGCCCCCTTTTAAATTAAAATATGTATTTTTCTTGATCTATTGCGGTGTCTGCGAGGAATCTTTTTGCTTCTAATAGCTCATTTGCATCGTACTTTGTGAATCTTCTAATACCACTTAAAATGCTTTGTAATGCATCGCCTCCAATATAAAATGCCGCGCGTTTTGCCGCCTCTTCTATATTGTTTGTACACTCAAAAGTAACTGTTTTGACAACACTGTCATATAAAGGCAGTTTATTTGGGTTTACAATATCCTGTGCTTTATCTGCCCTTAAAACAGCACTTTCCAAAGCAAAAATGTTTATTGCAATATCAGCTAAAGCAAAAAGAACTTCTTCTTCTTTTTTAATGTTATCCATGTATTTTTGAACTGCCATACCACTTAAAGCTAGATACAAAGTTTTTAGATTTTTTATAAGATTTTTTTCAACTGCATATTTTTTTGTTTCATCAATTTCATCAAAAGACGGTGTTATTAGAGCTTCAAATGCCGCCATTGCACTCTGCTGCAATGGAAGCTCGTTTTTCATAGCTTTTTTTAGCATTATACCAGGTACAAGTAGCCTGTTAATCTCATTTGTACCTTCAAAGATTCTGTTTATTCTTGCATCTCTATAGAATCTTTCTGCAGGGTAATCTTTTATAAATCCATAACCACCAAAAATTTGAACAGTTTCGTCTACAACAAAATCAAGTGCTTCACTACCGTAAATTTTTGATATCGAGCACTCTATACTGTATTCTTCGAGAGCTTTTTGTTTTTTTACATAATAATTTGGATCATCATGGTTTATTTTTTGAATTTCTTTGTCGTAGAGATCTGCAAGTCTGTAATTTAAAGCTTCGCCTGCATAAATTTTTGTAATCATATCTGCAATTTTTTCTTTTATTGCGCCGAATTTTGTAATAGGTAGCTTAAATTGTTTTCTTTGATTACCGTATTTGATGGCTTCCTGAAGAGCTACTTTAGCTCCGCCAATTGCAGCAACAGATAGCAAAAACCTCCCTTCATCCAAAACACTGAATGCTACTTTATAGCCTTTTCCAATTTCACCAAGTAGATTTTCAACAGGTACTTTTACATTATCAAACATCACAGGTGTGGTGGACGAACCCCTTATGCCCATTTTGTCTTCTTCTCTGCCTATGCTTACGCCTTCAAAGCTGCGTTCTACTAAAAATGCTGCATAATCTGTTTTATTGATTTTTGCAAAAACAGTAAATAAGTTTGCTATGCCACCATTTGTAATATAGGTTTTTGAACCATTCAAAATGTAATACTTGCCATCTTCTGAAAGTGTAGCATAGGTGGTTATATTCATAGCATCACTGCCTGCGTCTGGTTCAGTCAAACAATATGCTGCAATCCATTCGCCAGTCGCAAGTTTTTTTAGGTATTTATCTTTTTGAGTTTTTGTGCCAAAGTAGATTAACGGTAAGCTTCCAATGCCAACATGCGCTGCAAATGCCACGGCAAAAGAGCCCGCAGCACCCATTTTATCAGCTATTGCAATTGTAGTTTTTGTGTCTAAATCAACTCCATCATACTCTTCTGGTGCATAGATTCCCAAAAAACCTAGCTCGGCAGCTTTTGCAAGGTATGATTTTAGTAAATCCAGATTATGTTTATCTATTTCATCAATATTTGGTAATATTTCATTTGTAACGAATGCTTCTGCAGTTTCTGCCATTTGTTTTTGCTCTTGAGTAATTTCCTCAGGAATAACAATTTCGTTTTTATCAGTTTCTTTAATAATAAATTCTCCACCTTTCATGATAACCTCCCAAAAATTTATACTTTTTCAAAAATTCCAGCAGCGCCCATACCGCCACCAATGCACATAGACACTAAACCGTATTTAACATTATTTCTTCTTTTCATTTCATGCAAAAGTGTTGTTGTAAGTTTTGCACCGGTGCAGCCAAGTGGGTGACCAAGCGCTATAGCACCACCATTAACATTAACAATAGATTCATCAAGTCCAAGTTTTCTTATACAATATATCGATTGCGATGCAAAAGCTTCGTTTAGCTCTATTAATCCTATATCGTTTAAAGATAAACCAGTAAGCTTTAAAACTTCGGGTATGGCAGCAGTTGGACCAATACCCATAATTTCAGGTGGTACACCTTTAACAGCAAAACCCACAAATCTTGCCATTGGTGCTTTGTTTATTTTCTTTAAAAAGTCTTCTGATACAACAAACACTGCTGCAGCACCATCTGTCATTTGGGAAGCATTACCAGCTGTTACAGTACCATTTACTTTAAAGGCAGGCTTTAATTTTTGTAAAGCCTCAAGTGTAGTGTCAGCTCTTACACCATCATCTATATCCACGATTTCTTTTTCTTTTTTAACCTTGCCATCGACTATAGAAACCTTTTCTATTTCAACAGGTATAATTTCTTCTTTAAACTTTTCCAATGAAGCAGCTGCTTTCATCTGACTGTTGTAACCAAAAACATCCTGGTCTTCCCTAGTTATGTTAAATTTTTCTGCAACAATCTCTGCAGTTATACCCATTGCAGCATATACTTCTGGCCATGTTTCAACTAAAGCCGGGTTTGCGCTGTATTTATTGCCGCCCATTGGAACCATTGTCATACTTTCAACGCCGCCTGCTATAATGCAGTCTGCAAAACCAGCCATAATACGCTCTGCAGCAGTTGCTATTGCCTGCAAACCAGAAGAACAAAATCTATTTACAGTTTGAGCAGGTATCTCATAAGAAAGCCCAGCTTTGTGAGAAGCAATACGTGCTACATTCATGCCCTGCTCTGCTTCTGGAAATGCGCATCCCAAAATCACATCTTGAATATATGCTTCTTCAATGCCTGTTCTATCAATAAGACCTCTTATGGCTGCTGCAGCCAGATCATCAGGCCTTGTATCTTTGAATTTACCTTTTTTTGCTTTGCACCCTGCTGTCCTGTACGCAGCTAAAATATATGCACTTTTCATGGTTTTTTCCTCCTTAATTCCTTAATGGTTTACCGGTTTTTAGCATATGTTGTATACGCTCCAGTGTTTTTTTATTACCGCAAGCTTTTAAAAATGCCTCACGTTCTAAATCAAGTAAATATTCTTCAGTAATCAATGTGCCTGCTGGCACATCACCGCCTGTCATTACATTTGCAATAAGTCCACCAAGGTACTCTTCATATTCTGTAATGTAGCCTCCCATTTTCATGTTCCACAATTGTGCCTTGATGCTTGCTGCTACACTTCTTCCAGGTGCGCTTAAATTTTCTTTGGGTTTTTGTGGTCTATAGTTTGTGGATAATGCTATAACTTTTTGTTTTGCATCATAAATCAAATTATCAATGTTCATTGTTATGGAATCGCCACGTCGTAAATAACCTAATTGGAATAACTCATCTGCACTCATAGAAACTTTTGCCATTGCAATATTCTGGAAAGCTTTGAATACAAATGCAGAAACATCAGCATTGTATAAATTTGCCTCTTCAATTGATCTAAGTGTCATTTCTTTTGTACCACCACCACCTGGTATCAATCCAACGCCTACTTCTACAAGACCCATGTATGTTTCTGCGTGTGCTACTATGGCATCAGAGTGAAGACTGATCTCGCAACCGCCACCCAATGTTAAATTAAATGGCGCAGCAACAACCGGCACTTTTGCATATTTGATACTCATGGAAGCCTTTTGGAATGTTTTTACAGCTTGTGAGATTTGTGCAAAATCGCCTTCTGCTATCAAACTTGCAATTAGCATTAAATTAGCACCAGCTGAAAACAATTTACCTTGATTTGCAATAACAAGACCTATACCGTCGCTTTGAGCCCTTACAAGTGATTTGTTTATCATTGTAATAATTTCTGCACCAATTGCGTTCATTTTTGTATGAAATTCAAGGCAAAATACACCATCGCCTAAATCAATTAAACTTGCGCCAGAATTTTTTTCTACGACTTTGTTTGCTGATTTAAGTAACTCTAAGTTAATTTGAGTTTTTGGCAATTCTAATTCTTTGTAAGTTTTTCCTATGCAATCATAATAATATTTTTTGCCATTTTCAATTTTATATATTCGATCTATCTCTTTTATCCATTCTGGAAATTTGACAGATTCTTTTTCGCATCTATCAACAAAATATTTAATTCCTATTGCATCAAGCATCTCAAATGGTCCAAGTTCCCAGTTGAATCCCCATTTCATGGCATTATCGATATTAACTACATCATCAGCAATTTCTGGTATACGCTTGGCTGCATAAATAATTGTATCGCGTATGTTTTTCCATGCATATTGAGCTGCTTTATCAT
Source organism: Desulfurella sp. (assembly GCF_023256235.1). Classification (NCBI taxonomy): domain Bacteria; kingdom Pseudomonadati; phylum Campylobacterota; class Desulfurellia; order Desulfurellales; family Desulfurellaceae; genus Desulfurella; species Desulfurella sp. The sequence continues at coordinate 5,902 of NZ_JAGDWY010000085.1, read as the reverse complement.
TAGATGATATAAGTGTTTTTAAAGCTTGAGCTTTATCATCGATTTGCTTTGTCATCTCTATTGATGCAAACTTTGGTTTTTGAGATAAAACGTATTCCTTTTTATTGTAATCAAAATAATAAGTTACATTTTTGCCGTCTACCTTTTCTTTTTTATAAAAGCCCTGTTTTGTTTTATTGCCAAGCAGTTTTTTTTCAACCATGTAATTTAAAAACTCTGGAACCCTGAAAATTTCTCTTTCATCATCATCTTTTAGCAATTCATAAGTATTGTTTGCAACATGCACCATTGTATCTGTACCAACTAAATCAGATGTTCTAAATGCAGCACTTTTTGCCCTTGCCGTAGCTGGTCCGGCTATTGCATCAGCTTCTTCAACAGTTAATCCCATATCAAGCATGTGCTTTATTCCATTAAATATGGAATATACACCAATCCTGTTGGCAACAAAATTTGGTGTGTCTTTAGCATAAACTATACCTTTACCAAGCCTGTGTGAAATAAATTCCGCCATATCTTTTACAATTTTAGGATCAGTATACTTTGATGGTACAATTTCCAAAAGCCTCATGTATCTTGGTGGATTAAAAAAATGTGTAATTAAAAAATTCTTTCTTAAATTTTCTGGTAATGTTTCTGCCATTTCATTTATTGAAAGGCCACTTGTATTGCTCGAAAAAACATTATTTGGATTCAAATGTGGTGCAAGTTGATTCAAGAGAGATTTTTTAATATCCATCCTTTCGACTACTACTTCTATAACCCAATCATAATCCTTAACTTTTGGTATATCATCTCTAAAGTTACCCACTTTTATAAAAGATGAATAATCTGGCAAATAAAAAGCAGCAGGCTTTGCTTTTAAAGCAGCATCCAAGCCAGCTTTGGCAATTTTATTTGGGTCATCGTCGCTAGGTAAGTCTAAAAGTAAAACTTCAATACCAGCATTTGCCAGATGTGCTGCAATCGTAGAACCCATAACTCCTGCGCCAAGGACGGCGACTTTGTTAATTTCTCTCATCCCAAAAACCTCCTTTTGTCAAACATTGTCATAAACCTCCTTTTAGCAACTAAAACAATTGCCCTCTTCTGTGTACAAGCATTCAATCTTATCCATGTATTTTTTATATATTATTCTTCGCTTTAATTTCAAAGTTGGTGTTAATTCACCGCCTTCAATACTAAAATCGTGGGGTAGAATTGAAAACTTTTTTATAGTTTCGTATCTTGCCAATGTTTTGTTTACCGATTCAATTTCAGCTTTAAATAGATCAAGTATTTTTTGATTTTTTGAAAGGTCTGCTATATCAAAATAATGGAGATGATTTTCTTTTGCAAACTCTAAGACTCGCTCAATATTCATTGTAACTAAAGCTACCAGGTACGGTTTTCTATCACCATAGACATATGCATTTGAAATGTACTTGGATAACTTAAGTGCATTTTCAATAGGAGCTGGCGCAATATTTTTACCGCCTGCTGTAACTATAAGCTCTTTTTTTCTATCTGTAATATAAATAAAGCCTTCTTCATCAACTTTACCAATATCACCAGTTTTAAAAAATCCATCTTCGTCAAATGCTTCTTTGTTTAAATCAGGGGCTTTGTAATAGCCTTTTGTAATTTGTGGCCCTTTAAACAATAATTCACCATCCGGTGCTACTTTTACCTGGGTATTTTCTATTAAAGTTCCTACTGAACCAAATTTTATCTTATCAAAAGTATTTACACACAATACAGGTGAGGTTTCTGTTAAACCAAATCCTTCTAACACTTTAATACCCAAACCCCAAAAGAATTTGTTAACTTCTATTTCAAGTGGTGCACCACCAGAAACAAATGTTTTGAAGTTAACAAGTCCTAATTTTTCTCTGACTTTTGAAAATACAAGTTTATCAAAAATCTTATATTTTAATTCCAAATTAGAAGTGAGGTTTTTATTTACATATTTTGCATCTATATACTGTTTAGCTATAGTTAATGCTGCATGGAAAAGGTTTTTTTTGAAATTACTTGCATGGTGGACGCTATCTAAAATTTTGGAATATATTTTTTCTAAAAGTCTTGGTACCGTAACTATTATTGTGGGTTTAAACTCCAAAATATTATCGGCAATTTTTTCTATACTTTCTGCAAATGCAATTTGTGAGCCATATGCAAGCGGTAAGTAATAGCTATCAGCCCTGCCAAGAATATGACTAAAAGGCAAAAAGGTTAAAAATACATCATTTGAGTTTATTAGATCTTTTGCTTTTTTATTAATGTAGTAGATATTTGAGATAAGGTTTTTATGCGTTAACTCAACACCTTTTGGCTCAGCAGTTGTGCCTGACGTATATATAATTGTAAAAGTATCTTCAATATCTATACTATCGATATAAGATTCTATTTCTTTTTGTTCATTTTGAGTGAGCGGTTCTGAAATTTCTGAAACTTGATAAAAAGTAATAAGAGATAGTTTTTTATCACCCAAAAATCTATCATGAGCTATGACAAATTCTATACTTGGAATCTGGTCTTTTACTTCAAGTAATTTCAAATATTGAGTTTTATCAGAAACAAAAATAGCTCTTGCTTCTGAATGGTTGATAATGTAAGCAATTTGCTCTGGTGTATTGGTATGATATATCGGTACTACAATAGCACCAATATTCATAATACCAAAATCTGCCAAAGACCACATAGGTCTTGTTTCTGATAATATAGCTACTTTATCTTTTGGATTAATTCCTAATTTTTTTAGTCCTCTTGACACCATTAAAGTAAACTTGTAAAAATCTTCATAAGTAAATTTTGTTATACCGCCACCTTTTTTGTATGCTATTGCAATCTTGTCTTTGAAAGCAATAGCATTTTGTTTTAGCATATCTGGCAATGATTTGTATGGCCAGTTTTCCATAAATTCCCCCTGCTAAATTTTATTAAACAAAATATATCAATCTTTTACGTAAATGTCAAGTGTAATTTTTAAGATACGGTTAAATTTAAAATAATTAAGTTACTATTGACTTTTATTAAATTTTTATGTATAAGATTAATTAAAATTTTGTTTAATAGGGGGTTTTATGAAAAAGTTGTCTAAAGTTGCTCTACTTGCAAGTCTAGGGTTGTTACTGTCTGTAAAGGCATTTGCTGGTAATGTTGACACGTACGGTATAGGAGCAAAAGCTACTTCTTTGGGTGGTGCATATGCTGCCTGGGCAAATGATCCATTTGCTCTATACTATAACCCAGCTGGTCTTGCCCAGATTAATAAGCCCGAAGTGACACTTGGTTTTGAAAATGTAAAACCGTTTTTAACTGTAAACAGCTTGAGTGTAGAACCTCTTGGTGTATACCCAACGCCAAATCCATATTCTCCAATTGGAGTAAGTCCAGGCGGTACTTCTTTTGGCTCTTTTACAGATAATTCTGCTACAATGACTATACCAAACTTTGGCATTGCTTTGCCTGTCAGTAAAAAATTGACACTGGGCTTTGGTGTATATGTGCCTTTTGGATTATCGATTAGCTGGACAAATAGCCCTTTAAATCCGCTATCTTACGATTCTTATAAATCCTGGTACTACAGGGAAGTTTTTGCTTTTGGCGCAGGTTATAAAATTACAGATAATTTATTTATAGGAGGTGCAATAGACATAGGTACAACGCAAAGTGGCGTTGAACGGTATGCTTTTGGAGTACCGCTTTTAACTGCACAACAAAGTGCAAAAACTGGTTTACCTTTAACAAGCAATGCAGCTGTAAAAACCAATTTAGCCGATTATCATAATTTTTCCTGGAACTTAGGTATCATGTATAAACCTGTAGAGTGGTTAACACTTGGTGCTACATACAGAAGCATGACCCACACGCATTTATCTGGTACTGCGCAAGTACAATACACAAATCCTTTAACAGCAAGCATAGCAAATCAGCAACTTAGCGCTTCTACATGTGTAGATGCACCAGATCAGTTTCAGCTTGGTGTGAATATAAAACCATCTGATAAGTTGCGATTTGAAGTGGATTGGCTGTGGACTAGATGGAGTGTGGTAAGC
>NZ_JAGDWY010000085.1:0-1852 GCF_023256235.1 Desulfurella sp. | reverse complement strand
GCGGATATACAGTAAGCTTTAGCCAGCCATTATTCGGAATAAAATCAAGTGAGTATTTCCCAAGAGATTGGAAAGATACAAATACAATAAAATTCGGCATTGAGTACAAACCAATTGAAATGCTTGCTTTGCGTGGAGGTTTTTACTATGATCCTACGCCTATTCCTTCTTCTACATTTGATGCCCAGTGGCCTGATGCAAACAAGTACATGTTTACAGGCGGTGTTGGATTAAACTTTAAACGTTGGAAGATTGATACGGATGTATTTTATTCAACAACCGCAGGAAACACAAATATATCTAATTCTAAAAACTTAAATGCTGCATACGCTATACCTGGAGTATTGCCACAGCAATCTACTGATCTTAGCGCTAAAGCTCACATTTGGGGCTATGGCTTAAACGTCACGTATGTGTTTTAATAGGTGATTAAAATGTTTAAAAATAAAAATAAGTTAATAGCTGTTTTTTTTCTAATTTTTCTATTAACAAATTTTAAATCTGCGCAAGCTTTCGGCAACTGGTTTGTTTTTGGCGATAGTTTAAGCGATAATGGCAACATACCAAAATTGACTGGCTATCCTTTGCCACCAGCACCTTACTATAAAAACAGGTTTTCAAATGGCCCTGTATGGGCAGAAGATTTTCCATTAATATCAAATTTTGGATTTATTCCGTCAAATGATTTTGCTGTAGGCGGTGCTTTTACTGGACCAATAAGCACTGAGGGTTTAAACGGCCAGCCTGGAGTGTTCAACAATTTAGAAAACACATATTGGAGTTCATTTGCAAGTCAGGGATTATTTACAAATCCACAGTTGCCAAGCTTTTTAACAGAAGTTCAAAATTTTGCTAACGCTGGTGGCAGGTTTAAATCAAACGACCTAATTGGCGTTTGGATTGGGGCAAATAATTTTTTTGTAACAGCAGCTCAGACGCAGGCACTTCAAAAAACAATTGCAACAAATGACCCAAGTTATGCTATAACTGCTGGAATACCTCCTGCCTTGTTAAATCAAATAATCACAGTATACCAGCAAACAAATGATCCTACAAAAGCAATGGGTGTGCTTATTGGAAATGCTATCCAAACTGCTGTGCCTCAAACGGCCCAAGGTATAGCTGAGCTATCAAAGCTTGGAGCAAAACAAATGGTTGTCTTAACGCTTCCGCCATTACAAGACACGCCATCCGCAATCCAAGGCGGACCTCAGGTACAGGCGTTAGCATCAGCATACACTCAACTTTATAATATCTATTTACAGCAAGCACTTTCAAATATTCACAATCAAACAGGCCTTAATATTATAACACTAAATGGAGAAGTGCTGTTTAACGAGCTTGTTAGTAACCCAAAGGCTTACGGTTTAGTAAATACTACAGACGAAGGTATGCTTGCCTACTTAAATGGCGATCCTAATTATTCTCGTTATCTTTTTTGGGACGGTGTTCACCCTACAGCTTACACACACAGTATAATTGCAAGATATGTGTCAAGCGCGGTTAATAACTTTTACTCTTTAACTGCCCCAGCAAGACTTATCGAAGCAAATTCTGATGCATTTAGTTCATTAATAAACAACAGGATAAACTCATTTATTGCAAAAAAATCATCCAATCAAAACATAACTAAATTAAATAATGCAAACGGTGGACCTAACTTCTACATTTCTGGAAGCTACAATTCAGGCTGGAAAGATGATTCTGATAATACCATAGGTTTTGATTACAATATAAGCACTTTTGCATTAGGTGGAGATTATTGGATAAATCCGAATTTAATGGTTGGAGCTTCAATCGGTTATGGCAACAACTACGCAAGTCTCAATGATTCTGCTGGTACGCTTGAAGC
>NZ_JAGDWY010000084.1:9421-27973 GCF_023256235.1 Desulfurella sp. | reverse complement strand
CAAAATTCATCCCAAAGATTATTTTCCTTCGCCTTCATTCTTTCTCACCTCACGGATGCCCCGGATGCTCATTTTTAACTATTTTTTCTAATTCTTCTTTTCGTAAAATTTCAATCATTTCAGAAAAATAAGATAATATTGAGACAAATTCTCTATATGCTAAAAGAGCATCCTGATAAGTTACCTTGTATTTATCGCTATGTGGCCCAATATCCAATAAATACGAAATTTTACCGTAAATATCATCGATTCTCTCACTTTTGTTATTATGCTTAGGTTTTTGACCTATCGATCCCCTATCTATCAATTCCATAATTTTATTTTTATACGCATCATAAAAAGGCTTAAATGAATCTCTGGCAGCTCTTAAATCCCTAATAACATCTTCAGGGTCGCTTTTGTTATACAGTGCATCTTTAGCCTTTTCAATATGATCTATTACTTCATGAAAATTCTCTAATTTTGGACGATCAAATTCTATAATCCATTTTTCTGAATGGCCTAAATCCTCTAAAAATTTGATCCATTCTTTGGCTGATAATTTGTGAGTAATGTCTACCATAAAAATTCTATCTGATAAATCTCTTTTTATAGTATCAGGGTCTCTAATTTTAATTATATCTGAGTTACTTAAATAATTTAAAATTGGAAAAATTTCACCATAAAATCTAAAAGTCAAGTTAATATCATCACTTCTTTTAGATTCTATGTAATTCAATGTATCAGCATCTATTTTAAAATCTACATGTAAAGAAAGATAATTAGCAGGGATCGCCCATTTCATAATCTTTTTAATATTTCCCAAAGGAATAATAAAATATGCATTATTGCTGTAAAGAATTTCTTTATCATCAATTATAAGCGAAAATAAGTCTGGTTTTATTAAATAGTAAATTTGTTCTGGATTAGGCTGATTGGATGAACCATATCTTCCTGGTTCAATAGTTACTCCTAATTCTAAGGAAAAAAGGCCAAGGGGAAGTTTATTTGTTGCTTTAACCAATATATTATCCTTCTCAATAAACATTTTACTGAACTTAGTAAAGATATTGAAATCATTTTTCTTTCACCTTAAGTTATAAACTTTGTTTCTCAGACTATTTAAACATGGAAAAACAAATATTTATCTTTTATTTTATAATGTATTAACTCAATTTTATTTGTTTCATTAAAAAATTCAAAAGTTAGCAACAATATATGCTCAAGCAAAACCTTCAGCAGCAGCTCAGGAATTATCAAACATGGACCCACAAATAGCAGCAGAAATTTTAACATACATGCAATCACGACAAGCAGGTGCAATAATTTCAAAAATGGATCCAAAAACAGCTGCAAATATATTTAGCTTATACTTGAAATCAAAGCATCAGTAAGTATTTTTTCTAAATTGAAAAATACTTGCCAACCCTATTAAAAGTATAAAAATAAGCAATGCACTAAAGGAATGCCACCCAAATTGTTTGTATACAAAACCTGGAGCATAGGAACCAATAACACCTCCACTATAATATGAAGCTATATATATACCATTTACTATACCTTTTTTATCCTTTGCTAATTTATTTAAAAAGCCACTTGCCACAGAGTGTATCAAAAACATACCACCGCAAAAAATAAACATACCGCCAAAAATAATGTAGATATTTGGTATATTTAAAATCAAGATAGCACCAATGTATACAAGAAAACCAAATATCATAGCTTTTATTTGGCTACCAAAAATTTTAACAAACTTTGTAGCCAAAAAAGACACAAATATACCCATTAAGTAACCGCTATAGGCAAGTCCTATTGTAATCTCAGAGCTGCTTTTATCTATACTTTCAATTCTAAATGGCAAAAAGTTTGTCAAAGCAGCAAAAACAAAAAACATACAAAAAACCGCCATATAAACAAAAAAGTAAAGTTTATTTTTTACTACAGATAAATAACCCTTAAAAAGACTTTCATACTTTACCACATCAGGACCTACTACATTTTTTATATCTTCAACAAGATATAAAGCTAATAATGCACCAATCATAAAACTAAGTGTAACAAAATAAAAACTAAACCTCCAGGACAAATAATAAGCAATAATACCGGATATTAACCTACCTGAAAAACCACCCATAATGGTTACCGCAATGTAGTATGACATGTATAGCGCTACTTTGTCAGTTTCCACACTTAAAGATATATAAGTCATATTTGATGTAAGAACGGCAGATATTAAAAAACCTTCAATCAATCTTAAAAAAATTATCAAATATATGCTCTGTGAAATTGATATAAAAAGGTTTACAAAAACAAGAATAATCAAAGATATTAAAATTAATTTTTTTGGTGTAAAAAAAGATAAAATATAACCATATACAATCGGAACGATCGCCAAAGGAAGTAAAGCCACGCTAATAATTAAAGATACAGTATTCATGTTGCAATCAAAATATCTGCTGATTTCTGGCAAAAGTGGCTGTGGCACATATATTGCGCCAATTGTAATAATGGTTATATACATCAAAACAAAAAAAGCTTTGGAACTCATATTTTTATCATAAGCAAATACCGTATTTAATCAAGTTTTAAATCACAATTTCATATTTATTTAATCTTATAATGTACTGTTGAATTTAACAATTAAATTATATATAATATAATTGCTATGTTTAATTAGGAGGATTAATATGAACAATACTGAAGAATTCAAATTAAAAGAAACAGGAAAACTACTTAATACTTTGCGTTCTATTCAAGATAATCTTGGTTACATACCACAAAAGTCAATTAATGAATTATGTAAATCTTTTAACTTATCTTATGCAGAGTTGTATGGTTTTGTAACATTTTATAAAGATTTTCGCCTGGAACCAAAAACATACAAACATCATATAAGGGTATGCCAGGCAGAAAGCTGTCAGGCAAAAAATGTTAAAGATATTGTTGAATACATAAAAACTACATTAAATTTAAATATAGGCGAGCACAATGAAGATTTCTTTTTAGATAGTGTTTATTGTCTTGGAAATTGCCCACGTTCACCTTCTGTTATGATTGACGGTATAGTATATGGTGATATGAATAAGGAAAAGTTTGATAATATATTGACACAATTAAAGAGGAATATATGAATATTTATATATCTTTGGATACCTGCGCTCAATCCGTTGGTTCATTTGAAATTTTCGAAAAATTAAAAGGTATAAATAACCCAACATTCACTCTCAACAAGCGTTCAACACGTGCATTAATGTGGCTTGAACCACTTTTGGAAATTGAGCAGGATAATAAACAAATTGCAATTACAAATGTAGAAAATATTGATATTGAAAATATTTTAAAAAATCCACTTAATTCAAAAAATCTTATAGATAATATAGACAATCAACCTTATCTAAAAAATCAACATAGAGTAATATTTAAAAATTTAGGCAAAAACGACCCAACAAGTATTGAAGATTATAAAAAACTTGGAGGGTTTAGGGCTTTAGAAACAGTTTTAAAAATGGAGTCAAAAGATGTTATCGAAAAAATAAAGATTGCGGATATTAGAGGCAGAGGTGGTGCATTTTTTCCTGCCTATATAAAATGGCAAACAGTGTTAAGCATACAATCCGATATAAAATACGTTATATGCAATGCTGATGAAGGTGATTCTGGTTCTTTTGCAGATAGATTAATTATGGAAAACGATCCATTTAGTTTAATTGAAGCTATGATAATAGCTGGAATAACAGTTAATGCAAAAGAAGGTATTGTATATTTAAGGTCAGAATATCCTAATGCAAAAAAAATTCTTCAAAAAGCTATTGATATTGCTTATCAGAATAATTACCTGGGTAAAAACGATAGTTACGAATTTGATTTATATATTGTAACTGGCGGTGGCGCCTATGTTTGTGGAGAAGAAACAGCTCTGATTGAGAGTCTTGAAAATAAAAGAGGCCTTGTACGCCCTCGTCCCCCACTACCAGCTATAAGCGGTCTTTTTAATAAACCCACACTGATTAACAATGTATTAAGCTTTATTGATATTGTAAGGTTATTTGAAGGCTCAAGAGATATGCATACCACGCCACTTCAATTAAGCGGCGCAGTAAAAAGGAGCGGTTTGTTTGAAGTTGCAAATGATATAACCATAGAAGAATTAATAAGCAAATTCGCAGACACACCCATAGATGATATTAAAGCTGTTCAAATTGGTGGTCCACTTGGGGCATTTGTGCCCAAAGAAAAATTTTATTTAAAATTAAACAATGATGAGCTAAGCAAAGAAGGTTTTATATTAGGTCATGCAAGCGTAGTAGCGTTTAATAAAAACACAAACATGAAAGATATATTGCTCAATTTAATCGATTTTTACATACATGAGTCATGTGGAAAATGTACACCTTGCAGAATTGGTCAGGTAAGATTAAAAGAAATTCTAACCAATTTAAACCAAAACACACAATCAAAGTTAATTCTTCTGTATGATTTGCTGGATACGCTAAAAGAAGCATCTTTATGTGGACTTGGGGGATTAACACATTTAAGTGTGTTAAGCATTCTAAAATTTTTTGGCAATGATTTTGGTATAGGAGATATACAATGAATGAAATAAACTTAGTTATAGATAGCAAAAAAGTTAAAGCTTTTGAAGGTCAAACAATACTGGAAGCAGCCAGAAATACCGGTATAAAAATTCCGACACTTTGTGCTTTTGAACATTTAAAACCTTACGGCTCATGCAGATTATGTATTGTTGAGATAGAAGGCAAAAAAGGATTTTCTGCAAGTTGTACAACATTAGCCCAAGATGGCATGGTTGTTTGTACTCAATCAGAAAAAATTAACAAAATTAGGAGAAATATATTAGAACTTTATTTAAGCGAACACAACTTTGATTGCACAACCTGCCCAAATAATTTAAGATGCGAGCTTCAAGAAGCTGCAAGTCTAGTTGGCATAAGAGATGTAAGATTTAATACAAAAACACATATAAAAAGCTACAAAGATAGTTCAAATCCTTATTTTGAGTTTGACTCATCAAAATGCATAATGTGTGCAAGGTGCGTGAGGGCTTGCGATGAAATTCAAGGCAATTTCGCTCTAACAATACTATCAAGAGGATATGATTCGCATATTAAGCCAGGTATTAACGATTTTATCAATTCAGAGTGCGTATCGTGTGGTGCATGCGTAAAGGCTTGTCCAACGGGTGCTTTAATTGAAAAAAACGTTATTTCTTTAGGCGCTGGAGACCACTTTACAAAAACTACATGCGGTTTTTGTGGTGTTGGCTGTCATGTAATTGTTGAATCAAAAGCAAATACAATAGTGAATATCGTTGGAGACGATAAAGGTCCAAATGAAGGCCATTTGTGCGTAAAAGGCAGGTTTGCTTGGGAATTTGTAAATTCAAGTGAGCGCATAAAAAAACCACTTATAAGAGAAAAAATAACCGATGATTTTAAAGAAACTTCGCTGGAAGAAGCGCTTGATTTTGCTGCCTGGAAATTTAAGAATATTAAAGAAAAATACTCAAAATATGCACTTGCTGCCCTTGCCTCTTCAAGATGCACAAACGAAGAAGTTTTTTTGGTTCAAAAATTAGCCAGATGTGCATTTGAAAACAACAATATTGATAATTGTGCCAGAGTATGCCATATGCCAACCGGTTTTGCGCTTGGCTCAGCATTTGGAACCGGTGCTGGCACAGCAGATATTGAATCTCTAAAAAAAGCCGAATGCATAATGGTGGTAGGATCAAATACAACACATGCACACCCTGTGGTTGGCTCATTGATCAGACAACTTGCAATATCAGGTAAAAAACTTATAGTTATTGATCCAAGAGGAATAGATTTAGCAAAACAACCTCATATAAAAGCTCTCCACCTGCAACCATACCCAGGTACAAATATTGCTTTATTAAATTCAATAGCTCATGTAATTGTGAAAGAAAATCTGTATGATAAAGATTTCATAGAAAACAAATGCGATATAGATTCTTTCAAATTATGGCTGGATTTCATATCAAGTGACGAATACAATCCAACTAATGTATCAAAAATAGCAGGTGTAGATAGCCATTTAATTGAAAAAGCAGCCAGAGAATTTGCCACTTCAAAAAAAGCTACAATTGTTTACGGTCTTGGAGTAACTGAACATACATTTGGCTCAAGCGGTGTTTTTTGTTTAACTAACCTTGCAATGTTGTGTGGCTTTATAGGAAAAGAAGGCTGTGGTGTTTCGCCATTAAGAGGCCAAAATAATGTTCAAGGCGCTTCTGATATGGGTGCTTTTCCCAATGTATTTACCTTTTATAGGCATATAAGCGACGAACAAACACGCAAAACATTTGAATCCGTATGGAAAAAGACACTTGATACAAACGTTGGCTTTACTATACCTCAAATGTTTAAAGCAGCAATTGATGGTAGACTCAAAGGTATGTATATTGTAGGAGAAGATGTCTTCCAAACTGATCCAAACACTTACCATATCAAACAGGCATTGAGTTCTTTAGAATTTCTTGTAGTGCAAGAATTATTTTTAAGCCCAACTACACAATTTGCTCATGTGGTGTTGCCAGGTTCATCGTATTTAGAAAAAAATGGCACATTCACAAACTGGGAAAGACGGGTCTCAAAAGTTAACAAAGTTATAGAACCACTAAGCGGCATTGATGAGTATAAAATCATCACTGAGCTTTCAAAAAAACTTGGCTATACTATGGATTACAATAACGAAGAAGAAATATTCAACGAAATTGCTCTACTTAGTCCACAATTTAGTACTTTAACTTATGAGAAACTACAAAATTACGGCTCGCTATTGTGGCCAGTTGATAGTAAAAATCAAAAAGGCACACGTATACTTCACACAGAAGAATTTTTAAACAAAAAAGGCAAATTTTTCATAACCAATTATGTAGCAAACCAATTGCCAAACGATACCTACCCTTTTATATTGACAACTGGCAGGAACCTATTCCATTACAATTCAAGCAACCAAACACGCAAAACTAAAAATGTTGCTTTTTATGATGCTGATTACCTTGAAATTAACGAAAAAGATGCTACCAAGCTCAATATATCAAATAATGATTTGGTTGAAGTCAAAAGCGAAAGCGCAAAAATCACATTAAAAGCAAAAGTTACAGATAAAATAAAGCCTGGTGTTTTATTTACTACGTTCCATTTTACACAACCAAAGACAAATGCCTTATTGTCGCAAAATACAGATTGGGCTACGGATACACCAGAATATAAATTTATGCTTGTAAATATTAAAAAAGCAGATAAAGAAACATACGAGATAAATCAAACTAAAAATCCAGGCATTTTGGAACAATACATAAAGATTTTTAAATTTTTTGAAAAATATCCACAAGAAACAAGAACCCAGCTAATAGTAAATCACATAAAGAAAAATTGGGACACGGATAAAATTAATACATTGAAAACAATTGAACCAATTGATTATCAACTAAAACAGGTAATAGAAAGAGTTTAAAAAATTATCGATAGGAGGAATTTAATGAGTGAGATTCTAACATCCAAAGAAGGTAAAATCGGCTTTATCACACTTAATAGGCCTGAAAACTGGAATACTTTTAATGTAGCCTTTGCAAGACAATTAAATGATGCACTTGTAAACTTTGATAATGATGAAAATGTGGCTGTTGTAATTATCAAAGCAAATGGAAAAAATTTTTCTGTGGGTATTGAGCTTGAAGAATTCAGAAAGGGAAGGTCACATAAAGAATACAGGGAATTCATAAAACTAATGGATGAGCATAATCATACAATTGCAAATATGAAAAAACCAGTAATTGCTCAGGTTCATGGTTATGCGCTTGCAAATGGCGCAGGACTTGTTTTTGCGTGTGATTTAGCTGTTGCTGCAAAAAGCGCAAAATTTGGCACAACAGCTATAAATGTAGGTTTGATTTGCCTTGGTCCAGCTGTACCATTAACAAGGCTTGTTGGCAGAAAAAGAGCCCTTGAAATGGTTTTAACTGGTGAAATTATATCAGCCCAGCAGGCACTTGAGTTTGGTCTTATAAATCGTGTTGTAGATGATGAAAAATTAGAAGAAGCAACACTTGAGCTTGCAAATACACTTGCCAGCAAAAGCCCCCTTGCGTTAGAAATTGGCAAAACCGGCATATACAAAATGAGCGATCTTGAGTACCACAAAGCAGCAGACTATATGAGCGAGCTATTTGCAAGTTTGGCTGCTACAGAAGATGCTGTTGAAGGTGTTAATGCATTTATTGAAAAAAGACAGCCTAATTTTAAGAAAAGATAACTTTTATCGTTTTAGATTTTTTGAGTTGACAACTAAAGATTTTTTTTTATACTAATAATTGCGTGCCGAGATAGCTCAGTCGGTAGAGCAAGGGACTGAAAATCCCTGTGTCCGTGGTTCGATTCCACGTCTCGGCACCATCATTTTCCTTTAAAAATCCTATTTAAAAAGCAATTATTTAATAAAACATATTACTTAGTAGTCCCCATAATATATTATACTATTGACTTCTGTCTTTTTTGTGTATAAAACATTTTATGTTTGTTAAGCCAATTAAGAAAAAGAACCCTAGTTCAGATAAAGTATACACTTACTACAGACTAATGGAAAGCTACAGAACACCAAGTGGCCCAAGACAAAGGAAAATAATAGATCTTGGTGCTTTAGAAGAAATTGATCCAAAAGATCATAAAAAACTTGCAGACTTAATAGAAGACAGATTAAAAGGAAAAGAAAGTCTATTTAGATTAGATCCAGTTTTGGAAAAGGCCCGATTATTTTGCCAGCCTTATAATAAACAAGGATTTATCTGGCCAAAAAGCAAGAAGACTTATTTTCTCAAAAAAAACACTTTAATACTTTACGATCTAACAAACACCTACTTTGAAGGCTCAGGTAAAGCCCAAAAGCATCCTATAGCTATTCCAAAGAAAAGCTTAGCCTTGGGCTTGTAATAGACCACCTTGGCTTTGTAAAGCATACTCATGTATTTGAAGGTAATGTGTCTGAAAGCAAAACACTTAAATCCATACTGGAAACTATATCTAAATACTTAACAGATAGACCTACTATAGCGCTAGATGCAGGTATTGCCACTAAAGACAACTTAGAGCTTATAAGGCAGTATGGTTTTGACTATATATGCGTTGCAAGAAACAAAAACTCATTTTCAGACTTGGACTTTGAAGAAGAAAAACTATTGAATGAGAATACAACGCTATCTTTTTCTAAAACTGACAAAGAATCCATACTGTATTTGCAAAGCAAAAAGCAAAAGAAGAATCAATGAAGTCTAAAGCCCAGCAAGCTTTTGAGAAGAAGCTAAACTCTATAATAGAAAACTAAAAAAACTCAATGAACGATTTTTGGGCTCCTACTATATAAGAACAAGCAGAACAGACTTAGACGAAAAACAGATAAAAGACCTATACTCAATGCTTACCAGAGTAGAAGAATCCTTTAGAAGCCTAAAAAGCGAACTAGGCTTAAGGCCAAATTTCCATCAGAGGCAAAAAAGGATAGAAACCCATATATTTATAACAACTTTATAAATAATGCTTCCGTGTTATATCGATAGATTACAGTCTTAAATATACAGCTAACAAAGATATGCACACAAAAAAATTTGGCTCCTCCGGAGGGACTCGAACCCCCGACCCGCTGGTTAACAGCCAGCTGCTCTACCGACTGAGCTACAGAGGAGCAACACTTTTGTATAATATTACAATAAATTTTTTTTGTCAAGTATTAAAAAACTTGACATTGAATTCCTAATAATTTATTTTCAAAATAACACGGTGCTTTTCAAATAGGAGGCTATATATGAAATTTGTGTATTTTTTTGGTAATGGGTTTGCAGAAGGAAATGGTTCAATGAAAGACATTTTAGGAGGAAAAGGCGCAGGATTGGCTGAAATGGCTCTTGCTAAAATCCCTGTGCCACCAGGTTTTACAATCAGTGCAGAAGTGTGTGATTATTACTACAAAAACAACAAAACATACCCTCCTAACTTAAAAGAAGAAGTAGAACAAAATCTAAAACGCTTAGAAGAAGCAACGGGTAAAAAATTTGGCGACAAAAACAATCCTCTTCTTGTATCTGTGCGATCTGGTGCAAAAATTTCCATGCCTGGTATGATGGACACAATACTCAATTTGGGTTTAAATGACGAAACTGTTATTGGATTAGCCAAATCTACAAACAATGAGCGTTTTGCGCTTGATTCATACAGAAGATTCATACAAATGTTTGGCGATGTAGCTGTTGGCATAGATAAAGAATTATTTGAAGATAAAATTAAAGAAATAAAGAAAAAAGAAAATGTAAAATTTGACCACGAAATAAGCATTGAAGGCTTAAAATGGCTAATTAAAGAGTACAAAAAAATTTATGATTTAGCCGGCAAATCGTTCCCGCAAGACCCATTCAAACAGCTTTGGATAGCAATAGATGCAGTATTTAACTCATGGATGAACAAAAGAGCCATTGACTACAGGCGCATAAACAAAATTAAAGACAGTGATTTGCTTGGTACAGCAGTAAGCGTTGTAAGCATGGTTTTTGGCAATATGGGAGACGACAGCGGCACTGGGGTTGCGTTTACAAGAGATCCATCAACTGGAGAAAAAAAACGATACGGCGAATTTTTGGTAAATGCGCAGGGCGAAGATGTGGTTGCAGGTATCAGAAACCCCTACCCTCTTGAACAATTAAAGCAAATCTCGCAAGAAGCCTACGATGAGCTATTAAAAATATTTGATATACTTGAAGCGCATTACAAAGATATGCAGGATGTAGAATTTACTGTTGAGCGAAAAAAATTATACATGTTGCAAACACGCTCTGCCAAAAGAACTGCAAAAGCAGCTGTTAAAGTTGCAAAAGATATGGTAGAAGAAGGTTTAATTACAAAAGAAGAAGCCATTTCAAGAATCAGCACAGACCAAATAGACCAGCTTTTGCATCCTTCATTTGATGAAAAAGCAAAAAAATCAGCCAAACTTATAGCAAAAGGTCTTGGAGCATCACCCGGCGCGGCTTCTGGCAAAGTGGTATTTAACGCACAAAAAGCTGAAGAAATTGGGCAAAGCGAACCGGTAATCCTAGTTAGACACGAAACAAGCGCAGAAGATGTTGCAGGTATGGCTGCTTCGGCTGGTATTTTGACTGCACAGGGGGGCAGGACATCGCATGCGGCGGTTGTCGCACGTGGTATGGGCAAAAGCGCAGTGGTTGGCTGCGAAGAAATTTCCATTGATTACAAAAATTTGCAATTTAGCGCAAATGGCACTGTTGTTAAAGAATTAGACACAATAAGTATTGACGGCTCAACAGGCGAAGTCTTTTTGGGCGAGGTTAAGACCATAAAGCCATCTGGTTTAGATAAAGACCTATCACAAATTTTGCAATGGGCGGATGAGGTAAGCAGGATGTATGTTAGAGCAAATGCAGATACACCTCAAGATGCTAAGGTCGCGCTCGAATTTGGAGCAAAAGGCATTGGACTTTGCAGAACGGAGCACATGTTTTTTGCACCCGATAGGATAAACACTGTAAGAGAAATGATAGTTTCAAAAGATACACAAACTAGACAAAAAGCTTTAGATAAATTAATGCCAATGCAAAAAGAAGATTTTAAAGCTCTTTTTCGAACCATGAAAGGACTTGAAGTTACAATAAGACTTATTGACCCGCCCTTGCATGAATTTTTACCACAAACCGATAGCGCCATAGAAGAAGTGGCAAGAAATCTCAATATATCTGTAGCTGAATTAAAAGATACTATTAAAAACTTGCATGAATTTAACCCAATGCTTGGTCACCGTGGCTGCAGATTAACCATAACTTATCCAGAAATTGCTATAATGCAAACAAAAGCAATTATCCTAGCGACGCTTGAGCTAAAGCAAGAAGGCATTGAGTGCATACCAGAAATTATGATACCATTGGTAGGTATAGATGAAGAAATAAAGTACCTTAAAAATATTATAAAGCAAACAGCAGATGAGCTTATACATCAGAAAAATACATCGCTTACTTACCTGGTAGGTACAATGATAGAAATACCAAGAGCCTGTACTGTTGCAGATGAAATTGCAAAAGAAGCTGATTTTTTTTCATTTGGCACAAACGATTTAACACAAATGACATTTGGCTTTAGTCGCGATGATGCAGGCAGGTTTTTGTTTGATTATTTAGCAAAAGGCATACTAAAAGAAGATCCATTTAAAACAATAGATACAAAAGGCGTTGGAACACTAATGAAAATGGCTGTAGAAAAGGGTAAGATTGCAAACAAAAACTTAAGACTTGGCATTTGCGGAGAACACGGAGGCGACCCAGAATCTATTGAGTTTGTTCATTCAATTGGACTTGATTATGTAAGCTGTTCACCATACAGAGTACCGGTTGCAAGATTAGCCTGTGCACAGGCTACAATAAATAAAAAAGCCGATAAAGACTAAATAAATTTTGAAGATTTTAATTTTAATACAAGGAGGCTTAAAAATACAATAGCAAAAGGTAATAAAAGGTAAAAAAGCATTTTGATATTTATAAAGTTTAATATATAGCCAAATATAAGCGGTGTAAGCGTACCAATGATATTAACAGTAGAAAAAAAGTAACTGTTTGCTATGTTTCTTTGAGAAACATCAAAACCTCTTGATAAACTAATAAGGGATAAAACAAATGTAAAACCGTGTGGAAAACCAAGTATAAACAGCGAAACCGCAAAAATAAAAGGAGAATTTGAAATAATCATCAAAAAGATACCAACAATTGTTAAAATACCCGAAAATATCATATCGTGAAAAATCTTTTCTGGAGGTTTTATAACTAAATATAGCCTGCCTAAAAATGAAGATGTAAAAAATAAACTAAAGTAAAGATTTATAGTTGAGATATCCAAACCAAACACATCTTTTGCATAAATTCCTCCAAAAGCAATTAATGTTGCAAAAGGTATATTGTAAATCAATATACTAATTATTGCAGCCAAAAAGTAAGGGTTTTTTATAACCATTACTTTTTCTGCTTCCGCTTTTGACTCATCAGGAAATTGAATAAAAAAAGACATCAAAAAAGCAATAAAAGGAAAAATTGCAAATATCAAAAATGATTCCCTTAAATTTACAAATTTCAACAAAAAAGACTCTATAATAGGACCTATAATCAAAGAAGTACTAAGTGTTATTGTATATATAGCTATAATTCGCTCTCTTTTTAACCTATCCTCACAAAGGCCTGCTGCTGTAATAATATTAGGCATTAATGCACCTAGTGAAAAGCCTGCAATGCTAACTAAAAACCATATATTTACACTATTTGAATAGTAAAACATTATAAAGCTTGCAAAATACAAAAAAGCAGAAAATACAAAAAATTTTTTTCTCGATGAGCTTTTTAGTTTAGCGTTTAAAAAAGCACTAACTAAAAATGGAAATACACCAAAAAGCGAACTCAAAATACCAATTTGCCAGGTAGTGAAATTTAGATAGTATTTTCCAAGTAAAGGTACCATCGTAAAAAGCATATTATTGCTTGCCCTTAGGGCAAATGTCATTGAGATTATTATAAGAACAATAAAAATAAGATTAATCTTTTTTTTCATAAAAATATTTTATATCAAAATTAACTTTTTTCAAATACTTAGTATAAATTTTTTGCAAAACATTTTCGAAAAGTAGAATTAAAAAACTATAAAAAACCTATATTGGTGGACAGTAGGGGATTCGAACCCCCGACCTCATGCGTGCGAAGCATGCGCTCTCCCAACTGAGCTAACCGCCCCTGCCATTATCATTATTGTGTTTAATTTGATGAAATTGTCAAGTTTTGTTGTTTTGGCTTTACAAAAAATAAGAGCAAGGCACCGCTTATTGCAATTATTGAATTTATGCCAAATGCTATATTAAAACCAAAATTATCTATTAAAAAACCAATTAAAATTGGCGCAATAGAAGCCCCTACCATAACCATGGTATAGCTTACTGCAATGTTTGCATTCATTGATTTACCACCTACTTCTGCAGCTAATGCATGCCTTACAGGTATAGATACACTCGTGGCAAAACCAAGAAGAAAAAGTAAAATCAGATTTGGAAAAAATAAAAATAAAATCAAAAATACAGCCATAAGCGTATAACTTGCAAAAATTACTTCTTTTCTACCAAATTTATCGGATAATTTGCCACCAATAGGTTGAGCAATAATACCTGCAAGAAGCATAACACTAGCCATGAGGTTTGCATCTAGAATATTCTGGCCTTTATTGTAAAAGTAAGCAGGCAAAAATGCAGAAATGCCTCTTGAAAAAAATGGCGAAACCATAGCCACAAAACCCACAATTAACAATTCTTTTGAAAAAACATGCTTTAAAACTATATCGAGAGGTTTTTCTTCTTGTTTACAAAGCATTAAGATAATTACCATCAAAAAACCTGGTATGGCAACCAAAAGAAATGCTTTCAAACCAAATTTTGAAAGCAAATAACCCATGCTTACTGGTGCCAGAAAAAATCCAATAGCTCCACCAATACCATTTACACCAAGCGCCATACCTTTCTGATTTTTAAATACATTTGCAAGCAAACCCATACCTTGCGGATGATATATACTAAGTCCCACCCCAATAAGTAATGCTGCCAAAACCATAAGTAAAAAAGAGTTAGAAAAATAAAAAAGGATAAATGATAAGCTTAATATCAAAAAACCCAATTTTAAAGCTAAAACACGTTTAGCTTTTTTTTCTGCTAAATATGCAATATATGTTTGCAAAATTGCACTGACTATATAAGGGGTGCTAACAAGCACACCGCTTTGAATATAGCTTAGATGATAAGCAAATTTTAATATAGGTATAGCTGGAGGAATTAAAAGTGAATACCAATCGTTTACTAAATGCGACAGTGTAATTAAAGTTAGTGTCTTAATAGGTTTTGCCATTTATTTGTTGACTCTTTCTACATATTCTCCAGTACGTGTATCTATTCTTATTATATCACCTTCCTTAATAAAAAAAGGGACCTGTATGGTTGCATTCGTCTCTAAAACAGCAGGCTTTGTGCCAGTTGCTGCAGTATCGCCTTTAAAACCTGGTTCAGTTTCTATAACCTTCAATTCAACAAAATTTGGCAAAGATATACCAATTGGTAAGTTTTTGTAAAGTAATACAAAAACATCTTTGTTTTCCTGCAAAAACTTGGCTTCTTCTTCAATTACATCTTTTGGTATAACATATTCTTCATAGTTTGAATTATCCATAAAATGATAACCGTGTTCATCCTGGTACAAATACTGCATGGGTTTTTCTTCAACATCTGCTTTTGGTATTTTAACACCGGATTTAAAAGTTTTTTCAACAACGTTTAAAGTTTTCAAGTTCTTCAGTTTTACCCTTACAAATGCCTGACCTTTACCTGGCTTAATATGCTCGTAACTTATAATCTCGTATGGCTCATTATCTATCTCAACTTTAGAGCCTTTTTTAAATTCACTAGTGCTTAACATCAATTCCTCCTAATTAAATAATTTCCATAAATGGTGCATAACCTAATATTTCAACATCATTTTCTTTTACCAAAATAGTTTGTTCAATTCTAACTCCGTATTTTCCAGGTATATATATGCCTGGTTCAATGGTAAAAACCATATTTGGCACAATTAGCGTTTCGCTTGTAGAATCAATATAAGGTAACTCGTGTATATCAAGACCTACGCCATGTCCTGTAGAATGTATAAAATATTTATCAAGACCATATTTAGCAAGTTCATCTCTAACTCTTTTATCAATGTCTTTGGCACGTGTCCTGTTTGGTGCAATAAATTCTCTTGCAAAAGTTTGTGCATAAAACACAGCGTTGTAAAAATTCCTTTCTTCGTCTGTACGCTTTCCAACCAAAAAAGTGTATGTGCAATCACTATTGTAGCCGTCTACGCAAGCACCAAAGTCTATCATTAAAAAATCTCCATCTTCAATTTTTTTATCCGTTGGTCTGTGGTGGGGAAAGGAAGTATTTACGCCGCTTGCAACAATTGTTTCGAAAGCACTTTTTTGAGCCCCAAATTTAGTCATCTGATAATCAAGCTCGTCCTTAAGTTCTTTTTCACTAACACCTATTTTAATCATTGGATAAACTTTTGTAAAGGCATTTCGAGCTACTATAGCGGCTCTTTTTATTGCATTTATCTCGCTTTGTTCTTTTATCATTCTAACTTGCTTGGAAACATCGGTTGCATCTTTTATTTCAAAGTTTTTGAGTAACGTTTGGTAACTAAAAGCACTTGTGCTTTTTAAATCAAGTGCGATGGAGTGAATCTTATTTTCAATTAAAAACTCTTCAAGTCTTTTAATACCTTGAGTAATTTGGATAACATCGGCTTTTGGTTTTTTGTTAACAATGTAATCGTAAGAAAGTTTATTTGCAAATATAAATGCTTTTTTGTCAATAATTAATAAAATACCATCCCCATCAACACCCGTAAAATAAAGTACATCTGATTTATCAAACGAAATGAAACAATCCGCACCAAGCTCGTTTAATTTGTTATTAATTTTCTCAATTCTTGTCATAATATCTCCTTTACTGTTGAATTTCTTGTTTTTTTTGCTTCATAGAGCATCTTGTCTGCACGTTCAATTAATGTTTCAATTGTATCTTCCTCTCTAAATTGGGCAACCCCCAAACTTACTGTTATATAAAACTCTTTATCCTTATACTTAAATTTTAATTTTTCTGTTGCTGTTCTGATTTTTTCAGCAAAAAGATAAGCTTGCTCCAGATTAGCTTCTGGGACAATTATCAAGAATTCTTCTCCGCCATATCTTGTTACAATATCAGAGCTACGAGATAAAGATTTAATTGTGTTTGCAAAAACTTCTAATACCTTATCCCCTACCTGATGGCCGTATGTGTTGTTAATTTCACTAAATTTATCCAGATCACACATTATAATTGATAAATTTTTCCTGTACCGCCTGGCTTTTTCTATTTCATGCTCAAGAAAATGCCACAAACCTCTTCTGTTATAAACTTTCGTCAACGGATCAATAATTAAATTTTCCTGAGCTTCTTTTAATTTTTCTTGCAATTGTTGAATTGTATTTTTTGATTTTTCAATTATCTCGCTGAGTTGTTTAATTTTATTATTCATGGATATTGTGCTTTCTTTGATTTTTAAGGCTATACCGATAAGTTTTTTACTTATTTCATCAACATCAATATTTTCAAGCCCAACAAGACTATCTATCTGATCAATATGTGTTTGAAATTCATCGCCATAGTTACTGATATCCTTTGTAAGTGTATTCATAACATACGTTAGTGCTTTTACTGCTTGTTTTAGTTTTTCTTGAAGTTGATTGAAATACTCTTCTTCAAGTTTTTCTTTTTTTTCAAATAATTTTTTTAAATTTTCTCTAACCGAAATTGTACTCAAAAGTGCACTATTAAAATACAATTCTTTCTTTAGTGCCAAAAGTTCCTGTTTATATTCAACAGCTTTATCAGATTCAACTGCAATATCCAGCGTAGAAAATATTATCTCCGCTAATTCTTTGTATACCGAATCTTTTGTATCTTTGGCAGAAAATATAAGATTTTTCAGTATTGTGTTAATATTTTCAAGAACACTCAATGTGATTTCTGTTTTTAATGATTCTTTTATATTCAAAAAACTTTCCTGCCAGTGTTTTGAAGAGTCATAATCCCTGGCAATTTGAGACAGAGCATTTATAATTGATTTAATTAAATAATCCTGTTGCTTTTTTTTATTATCAATGTAATCGCCATATTTTATAGAAAAATTCACTATGTTTTCTCGTATTTTATTCATGCCATTTTCATCTTTTATTTTTTTTATCATATCAATGTATTTTTCGATTGTTTCGTTTATATTTGGATCATCTGTTTTTAATAACCTTAAAGCATGAGTTGCTATATTTTTTAAACTATCTATATAAGATAAATTATTTTCTTTTTTAAAAAACACTTTTTAAAACCTTCATTGACACTTCAAATAAATAATGCTATCATTATATTACTTTTTTTAGGCGTTTTTGCAAGAAAAATGAGGATAGAATACATAGACAGAATGATACCGCCAATATATCTAAATTTTATAATATTGTTTATAAGAATAATATCTACAGTTGCTGCCGTACTTTGGTGTATATATAATTCAAGAACAAACGATATAATTTATTATATTTTTTTAGGCCTTATCTATATTTATATCCTGTTTTATATAATAAGAATAACTATTGATAGTAAATATTGTCATCTATTTTGCTTTTTAACATTTTTTGTAGACCAATTTGTAATAACATATTTTATGTATAATACAGGTGGTGTTCATAGTGTATTTTACAGTGGATATTTTGTTATTATATCTATTGCTTCAATACTTCTTGGGCTTTCGTATGGGCTTTTTCTTGCTCTTGTTGCGGGTATATTTATACTGTATCTGGGTATAACTATGTCATTCAATACATTGGATTTAATATACAAAATTATACCGCTTTTTATTATATCCTTGCCTTCTGGAATTATTAG
>NZ_JAGDWY010000084.1:0-9411 GCF_023256235.1 Desulfurella sp. | reverse complement strand
GAAAAATATTGACTCATTAGAGAGCGATATAAAGTTCCTAAAAGGTAAAAAAGAGAGTTACGACAAGCTGAGTGCGCAGTTGTCTGAAAAGGAAAAGCAGATGCAGTCTCTTAATCTTCAAAAATTAGAATTAGAAAAAAGGATAGATGAGATAAGGTCAAAGAATATAAAAGTTGATCTGGAGGAGGGTAATAAACTTAATGATGAAAAGAGCAAGCTGGAAGAATCTATAAGATCCAAAGAGAATTCTCTTAATGAGATATATAAGAGATTATATTCCATAAAAACAGACATATCAAATTCCGAAAATAAAATAGAAAAATCAAAGAAGGAAAACTTGAAGATATAGATAAATACATAGAAAAGATTAAAAATGAAAGTAAAAAACTTAATGTTGTATTAAATAATGTTTTACAAATATCTGATGGTAAAAT
Organism: Desulfurella sp.; assembly: GCF_023256235.1. NCBI lineage: Bacteria > Pseudomonadati > Campylobacterota > Desulfurellia > Desulfurellales > Desulfurellaceae > Desulfurella > Desulfurella sp. The sequence goes on along the minus strand of NZ_JAGDWY010000084.1, from coordinate 8,977 downwards.
GGTATTTGAAGATGTTGATATAATAGCACTATTTAATAATATAATGTTTGACTTTAAAAAAAGAATAAAAAACCTGGACTTTATTGTAAACATGGATGAACACACAAAATTTGTAAAATTGGACAAAAAAAAGTTTACTGTTGCGATAAACAATATTATAGATAGTTTAATTGAAACAAAAAATGATTTGATAAAAATTTATATACAAACATACCAAAAAACAATTTCGAATAAAAAAATATTAATTATTGAAATCTCAAACAGACAACATATAATACCTAAAGCTATCTTAAATAATATTTTTGAGCCATTTGTATCTGGTGGATCAACAAAAAAAGGTTTGGCCTTACCTATTGTTAAAAATATAATCAATCTACATGGTGGCTCTGTTGATGTTGAAAGCGATGAAAATGGTACTATATTTAGAATAAGTTTACCACTTATATAAGGAGTTGGATATGAAAGAAGCCTATCTATATAAACATTTAAATGAAAAAAAAGTCAGATGTGATTTGTGTGCTCACAGATGTATAATAGAAGAAGATAAAAGTGGCATTTGCATAGTTAGAAAAAATATAAACGGAAAACTTTATAGTCTAGTTTATGAGAAAGTTATTGCTCAAGCAGTAGATCCTATTGAAAAAAAACCATTATACCATTTTTTACCGGGGTCAAGAAGCTATTCGATAGCTACTGTGGGATGTAATTTTACATGCTTAAACTGCCAAAATTATGAAATCAGCCAATATATGTACTACCATAATGAACCAGCAGGAAAATATTATTCTGTTAATAATGTGGTATCAGATGCTATATTTTTTGATTGTAGCTCTATTGCTTATACATATACAGAACCCACTATATTTTTTGAATATGCAATAGACACTGCTAAAATTGCTAAATCAAAAGGTTTAAAAAATGTTTTTGTTACAAATGGTTTTTTTACAAAACAGGCAATAGATATGATGTCTGATTTAATAGATGCAGTAAATATTGATTTAAAATCAATGAATGAAGATTTTTACAAAAATATAGCCGGTGGTAGACTAAAACCTGTTTTATCGAGCATTGAGTATGCAAAACAAAAAGGGATCTGGGTTGAATTAACAACTCTTATAATACCTACGCTGAATGATTCTGAAAAAGAAATTGAAAATATAGCTAAATTTATAAAATCTGTGGATCAAAATATACCATGGCACATAAGTGCTTTTTATCCTACATATAAACTTACCAGTATTCCTCCAACAAGCATAAAAACCATTCAAAAAGCTTACGATATTGGAAAATCGGTAGGTCTAAGGTATGTTTATGGTGGAAACATACCAAAAAATAACCTTGAAAATACCTATTGCTATAATTGTGGTGAATTATTGATTGAACGAAGTGGTTTTGCTATAATTAAAAATGCACTTTCCGGCAACAAATGCCCAAAGTGCAATGCACAAATTGCTGGAGTATTATGAATTTAAAAAAAATTATCGATAAAAACGATATTAAAAAGCATGTAATTGAAGTGTCGAATCAAATAAATGAAATATTTAACAATCAAGATATAGTAGTATTTTATATTGAAAAAGGTGGAAAACCATTTTTTGACGAACTATCAAAATATTTTAAATTTAACTATAAGTACGAATCCATTGGCGTTAAAAGCTACGAATACGATAAAAGCACTGATTTAAAATGGATTAAAAAGCCAACATTGGATGTAAAAGGTAAAGTTTGCTTATTAATTGATGATATATTGGATACTGGACAAACAATATCTAAAGTTAAAAACTATATTTTAAGTTTGGGTGCAAAAGATGTATATATTTGCGTTGCTATAGATAAAAAAGAAAGCAGAATTGTAAACATTGAACCTTCTTTTAAGTTATTTGACATCGAAAAAGGTTTTTTAGTTGGGTTTGGTATGGATTATAACGAACAATACAGAGATTTAGAAGACATTTATGAAATTTCGATTTAAAAATAGACAAGAAGCAGGCATAGAACTAGCTAAAAAATTGAAAGACTACATAGATGAAAAAACTATCATATTAGCTCTGCCAAGGGGTGGTGTGCCTATCGCTTCAATTTTAGCAAAAATGCTCAATGTTGAATTTAATATTTACATATCAAAAAAAATACCTCACCCAGATAATGAAGAATTTGCAATTGGTGCTATGGGTGAATTTGGCGAAATGGTTATTGATCCTTTTTTTTCAAATCTAATCACAAGTAAAACAATAAAAGAAACTAAAAACAAAATCGAATCCTACATAAAACAATATAGAAAAAAACCTATTGAAAATCTTGATTCAAAAACTGTTATACTGGTCGATGATGGCATAGCCACAGGTCTTTCTATGGAAGCCGCCATAAAAGACATACAAAAATTACACCCAAAAAAAATTATTGTAGCTGCACCTGTTATAGCAGAGGATACTTTTGAAAAATTAAATAAAACAGTACCTGTGATTGCTCTTATAGTTTCAAGTGATCCTTTTTTCAGTGTTGGCATGTATTATGAAGATTTCCATCAACTAAGTGATCAAGAGGTCGAAAAAATTATATCTAATGAACAATAAAGCTGTTGTTTTATATTCTGGTGGTTTAGATAGTCTCCTTGCTGTACATATAGCGGTAAATCTTGGTCTTGAAATCTCGGCACTTTTTATAAAAACACCATTTTATAAAAAAGATATAAAAACTTTAAAACAAAATTTAGACAAACTCGGCGTTGAACTTAATATAGTTGAAATTGATACACAGTATTTAAATATAATCAAAAAGCCTAAGTACGGCTATGGTAAAAATCTAAATCCATGCTTGGATTGCAGGATTTTGATGTTTGAAAAAGCTAAAGAACTAATGGAAAAAACTGGTGCTTCTTTTATAATAACAGGAGAAGTTTTAAGTCAGAGACCCTTTAGCCAGAGAAACAAAGCAAATATTATTTTAATAGAAAGAAAATCTCAACTTGAAAACCTTGTTTTAAGACCACTTTCTGCTAAATTTCTTCCAATTACACTGCCTGAAAAAACTGGTATTGTTGATAGAAACAAACTATATGCTATATCTGGAAGGTCTAGAAAACCTCAACTTGCCCTTGCCAAACTTTTTAATATTGAAAATTTTGAAACTCCAGCTGGAGGATGCTTGCTTACAGAACCTTACTTTGCAAAAAGACTTAAAAACTTCTTAAAACTTGGTCTTTTAGAACATTATAACATTGCTCACATTGGTAGACACTTTGTAATCGATGATAATTTACTTGTTGTTGCGCGTCAAAAAAATGAATATGATATAATAGCAAGTTATAAAGATAAATTCGATTTTTTTGAAACACCTGATCAACCTGGAACGTGTGCAATATTCTTAAAAAAATCTTCACAAAACCAAAAAATACTTGCATCACAAATTATTTTAAGATATTCTAAAAAAGCTAAAAGTGTTTTATGTGTTTCAGAAGAAGGCTATCAAATATTTGAAAATCTTAAAAATATAGATGAAGAAAAATTAAATAGCTTAAAGGTAGGAGATTAAATGATAGACAAATTAGAATCATTAGAAAAAAAATATAACGATATTCAAGAACAAATGAGTTCAAATGAAGTTTTAAACGACTATGAAAAATTAAAAACTCTCAACGAAGAATTAAAAAAAATTACACCTATTGTAGAAAAATACAAACTATACAAAAATATGCAAAAACAAATCAAGCAAAACGAAGAATTATTAAAAGACAACGAATTAAAAGAATTAGCAAAAGAAGAAATCAAAGATTTACAAACAAAAAGTTCCCAATTGATAGATGAGTTAAAAATTATGTTGCTCCCTAAAGATCCACTTGATGAAAAAGATATAATTCTAGAAATTAGAGCTGGAACTGGCGGTGAAGAAGCTGCACTTTTTGCACAGGATTTATTCAGGATGTACGTCAGATATGCAGAAAATCACAATTTTAAAGTAGAAATTTTAGAAAAAAGTTTATCTGATACAGGCGGTATAAAAGAGATAATAGTAAATATCAGAGGAAAAGGTGTGTATTCCAGATTTAAATTTGAAAGTGGCACACATAGGGTTCAAAGAATTCCAATTACTGAATCTCAGGGCAGAATTCACACATCTGCTGCAACAGTAGCCGTATTGCCAGAAGCTGACGAAATAGAAGTAAATATAAACCCTGATGATTTAAGAATCGATGTTTATAGATCTTCTGGATCCGGTGGCCAGCACGTAAATACAACAGATTCTGCTGTAAGAATAACTCATATACCAACAGGCATAGTAGTTACCTGTCAGGATGAAAAATCTCAATACAAAAATAAAGAAAAAGCAATGAAAATCCTATACGCTAGATTATCTGATTTTTACAGAAGCCAACAAGAATCACAAATAGCAAAAACCAGAAAAGCACAGGTTGGTAGTGGTGATAGATCTGAGCGCATTAGAACATATAATTTTCCTCAAGGGCGCGTAACTGATCACAGGATTAATTTAACATTGTACAAACTTGATCAAATACTTGAAGGTGAACTTGATGAATTAATAGAAGCACTTTTAATTGCTGATCAAACTAAAAAACTAAGTCAGATAGAGGATTGATTGAGTAAAGAAAATTTTTATAGTGGTTTTATAAGTTTTTTCTTCGTTGCTTTTGGCGTATTAATAGAAAGTTTTGGCATAAAAAGTTTTTTACTCCCAAACGAGTTTATAGATGGTGGCGTTACAGGAATCTCAATGCTTATTCACTTTATTTTCCACATTGATTTAGGTTTGTCTATTATTGCACTTAATATACCATTTTTGATATTTGGTTACTTTAATATTTCAAAATTATTTATGATAAAAAGCATTTTTGCAATCTTTCTTTTGGGCTTTTTTGTATTTTTTATCAATTTTCCAAGCATAACGCATGATAAATTACTCAGTGCTGTATTTGGAGGATTTTTTCTGGGTACGGGCGTCGGTCTGGTTGTAAAAAATGGGGGCATATCAGACGGTACAGAATTAATGGCAGTTGTTATTGGTAAACAGTTGTCTATAACAGTAGGAAATGTAATACTTTTTTTAAATATACTTATATTTATGTGCGCCTCATTCTTTTTAGGTATTGATAAAGCTTTATATTCTATTTTAGCCTACTTTAGTGCCTACAAAACTATGGACTTTGTTATATACGGTATAGAAGAATATAATAATGTAATTGTAATATCAAACAAAAGTCAAGAAATTAAAAACATGATTATTCATGAATTCAAAAAAGGTGTTACAGTTTACAAAACTTATGGCGGATATACAGGAGTAGAACAAGAATCTCTATCTTGTGTTGTTACACGCCTTGAAATGATTAAATTAAAAAAAATGATTTTTGATATAGATGAAGGGGCTTTTATTATAGCCCACCCCATCTCTCAAGCAACAGGCGGAATCATTAAAAAACATATCCGTTCTTAATCTTACATATTAGAAACTTTAGAACCAATCGATCTTTTTTGTTCGTATTGTTTAACAAGCTCCACAAATAAATATGGTACATATTCCATTTCTTCTTCGCTTACCACACAGGCAATTCTTGCCTGGGTATTGGCAAAAACATTTTGATTTTTATAAAAACCTCTAATTGGGGCAACTAAAAGCGTCATTTTCTGACCCAAGACATCAACAAAACCTTCATTTGCGCAATACATTACAAAATCATCCATGTCAAAACCAGGTTTTACAATATTTCTTACATCAACAATAGAATAAATAGATGCTTGAGGTTGAGTCACAACAATATTTGGGTCAAGTTTTTTAAAGTTATTGTATAAATTTTTCAGTATTTTTTTATAGTATTCCCTTAAATTTTTAACCCAGTTTTGAAGATCATTTAATGATTCATGAGCCAAAGCACCCGCAATGTATTGATCTATAGCAGATGGACATAGATAGGTAGTGTTTGCAGCACGTGCTTGCTCAAAAAACAACTTATTATCTGTAACCAAAGCACCCATTCTCAAACCACAAGCATTAAAAACTTTAGAAAGTGTTTCTATGCTTATTCTAATGCCTGCACTTTCTATACCTTTTACATCGTGTTCTGAAATATTCCAAATTGATGGTGCATAATCAATGTCATCTATATAATAAAGCCCCCGATAAGCTTCATCGCTAATTAAAAACATATTGTGTTTCATACAAATTTTTGCATACTCATTTATTTGTTTTTGTGTGGTAAGAATTCCTGAAGGGTTGTCGTATGGAATAATAAGTAAACCGCCTGGTTTATAAGTTTTTATAAGATTTTCTAAATAATCCAAATCAATTTCACTAAAAACACCATCTGGTGTTAAATCCCTTGCTATTGAAATAACGCTTCTACCTATCTCTTCGCCTATTGATACATAATTTGTGTAAACTGGATCTACCACTAAAAGTGGTTTTTCACCGCTTAATGGTTTACCACAAACACCCAACATAACAAGTCTCATAATATGAGAGCCGCCTGTATCAACCAGGCTATAAAGATTTGGTTTACATTCTGGTTTTAAAAATGATCTTATGATATTTTTAAAAGCATCATTTACCTCGTCAATACCTTCCGTTTGTGTATAGCGCCATATACCTTTTGTTAATTGATCGTCTTTTGGGTTTAAGAATCTTTTAAGCATAGCAGGATGTGTTGGTAAAGATACATTACCTATCGCTACATTTATTGCTTTTACTTGCTCATTTGCATTTTTAGATTGTCTTTGACTAAACATTATGCCCGCTTTTCTAATGCATGAAGGCTCAATACAATCAAAAAATTCAGATATTTTTGGATCCATTTTCCCCCCTTTTTTTAGTTATTTAGGTAGTCTATATCACTTTTTATTATTTTGTCAAGTATAAAATTAATTATCATTTAATGGGAAAAAATTGTCTGTTGGTGTTTGTACATCTTTTAAAGCAAGCTGAATTTTTCTTGTTCTAACGCCCACTAAATCTTCTAACTCTTTATCTGCGGCTTTAATTTTGCTTTGGGCTTTTTCTAAAACATCTCCAAATTTTTCAAACTCTTTTTTAACCTGCAAAAGGGTTTCCATTATTTTATGAGCATTTTTTTCTATTGTTAGCGTTCTAAAACCCATCTGGAGACTGTTTAAAAAAGCTGCAAGCGTAGTAGGACCGGTTATAACTACTTTATATTCTTTCATAATTGATTCAAATAAACCATCGATACGCAACACTTCAGAGTATAAACCTTCATACGGTAAAAACATTATGCCAAAATCAGTCGTATATGGAACTTCAATGTATTTTGTTTTTATATCTTTTGCAGATTGTCTGATATTTTGCTCAAGGGCCTTTTGAGCATTGCTTATTTGATCAAGCTGTCCTGTTTCATAGTAGTCCAGCAAACGTTGATAATTTTCTATCGGAAATTTTGAATCCAATGGTAAATATACAGTTTCATTTTTGTGGTTTCCGGGTAATTTTATTGCAAATTCAACTACTTCATTGCTATTTGGTTTAACTTTAACATTTTTTTCGTAAAAAGCTGGGCTTAATATGTCATCAAGTATTTTCTCAAGCTGTAATTCTCCAAGGATTCCCCTATTTTTTACATTAGTCAAAACTCTTTTTAAGTCCCCAACGCCATTTGCTAAAGTTTGCATCTCACCTAAACCCTTATATACCATCTCAAGTCTATCACTGACCTGTTTAAACGATTCTCCCAATTTTTTTTCAAGCGACTCATGGAGTTTTTCATCAACAGTCTGGCGCATTTGTTCAAGCTTGGCTTCATTATCAACTCTGATTTTTTCAAGTTTTTCTTCAGTAGTTTGCCTTATTGAGTCTAAATGCTTTTCTAATGTTTGAGTTTGAGATTCCAATTTTAATGCAAATTTGTCGAGCTTATCTTCGTTTGATTGTATAAGTTTCTCCTGTTTTATTGACACATCTGATAAAGATTTAGACAACAGCGCTTCAATAGCTTCCATTTTTTCTTTTAAATTTCTATCTAATGCACCAAGGAGCCTATCATTGCCATCTAGCATTAATCTAAAGTTAGAATTTATATCATTTTTGGTGTTTGAAAGTTCTCCTTTTAAATTGTTTTCAATTTGATTTTGAATGTTGATTAATTGATCAATTTTTTCTATATAACCATGCAATCTTGAAATCTTAAACAAAATAAAAAAAGCTACTATAATCAGTACAATAAGTATAGTCAATATTGCGTAGTTAATCATTTTACCACTTTGGTGCGAGCGGGGAGACTCGAACTCCCACACCTTGCGGCACTAGATCCTAAGTCTAGCGCGTCTACCAGTTCCGCCACGCTCGCAAATTGAGCTTTTTTAATATAACAAAACACCCTAATTTTGTCAAACAAATGAGAACTCAATCATCTTCTTGACACTTGCAGTCTGGTGGTCTATTGCCTGTATCAACAAAATAATAAAAGTGATCAAGCCATTTTGGTAAACCATCTTTGCATTTTATAAAATCCATAAATGCTAAAATATGATCTATTGTTTTTTTGCTTAAATAGTGTTCGATTTTACAGGCATCATCTTCTGCAAGTGTTTCGTCTAAATATAATACTTTATGCAAAAAATCTTTTAAAAGAATATGCTTTTTATAAATTTCTTGTGCAAGTGTTTTGCCTTTAGGTGTAAGCGTAATAAAACCATACGATTCTTGCTCAACAAGCTCTTCTTTTTTTAATTTTGATATAGCATCAACAACAGAAGGCGCTTTTACTTTAAAGTAATTTGCCAAATCTTTTACCCTGGCAACTTTATTTTCTTTTTGCATAATCAGTATTCTTTCTAAATAATCTTCTAAAACAGGCGTGATATTCATTTTTAAACTCACAAGTTTAGTTTCTTTTAAGTATATTAGACTCAATTAAAAAAGTCAAGTCCTAATTCAAGCAAAAGCATAATTAGTAAAATAACTGCAGTCTATAAGTTTACAATATTGCGTAAAAAATTTGAAATTTATATTAAATTTT
>NZ_JAGDWY010000083.1:8910-9388 GCF_023256235.1 Desulfurella sp. | reverse complement strand
TTATTGATGCTCTTATCACCCATCTGAACTATTATCCACCGACAAAACCATGTTTTTATTTCAAAATCTGATAATGTATAAATTTCTGTACTATCCAATATTTTTTTGGAATATGGGACACATTCGATTATTCTGTCAATGATATCTTTACCAGACACGCTGGTGTTTTTCAAAAAATTATTTGAAAGATGAATTGACATCTCGCGCGCATCAACATCTGGTAGATAAAATTTCGATGACAATTTTGACCACACAGTTTTGTTTGATATCATTTTTTTTCCCAGCGACAATATATACTAATATTTTATATCAGTACGTTTATCAATATCAACTCGTGTGATAAAACCAACCATGTTTATCTATCGTTCTCAAATTTGTGAAATATTTTCTAATAATTGCCTTTTTTGTTTTTTTCTTGTGATTGGCACATAACGATGGAGACGTCACTATTCTACCTTTGTTGATACCTTGAGAACAT
>NZ_JAGDWY010000083.1:0-8900 GCF_023256235.1 Desulfurella sp. | reverse complement strand
CCTTTTTTGTTGTATTCTTTTACGAATTGCATCTTCCTGATATATTAAATTCTTTTTTTGTACTAATATATTTGACAATGATCGTTGGTCTGCATCGGGTGATGCTCTTAATTGACTAATTTCAGCGTCTAATGTTTTAGTGTCTACAATTTCATTGATTAACATTATCGTTGTGCCTTTTGTGCATTGAGTAAATATTTAAGCAACTGTTTCTGTGATGCAATATTAGTTAAGTTACCAACCGATGTAGTAGTTTCTTGCTGTTCCTCGTTATTTTTGTTTGTCTTTGTTTTTTTATCTTTTATCGGTTGATCGGAATCTATGTCAATATTTATATCTACCGGATCAGTATCGTCTCTGAGATCATCGACATTATTTGGTGTAATTTCACGTGTGCTATTACTATTACTCCCAGATGTTAAATCGTCACCCTGATCTTGTGCCAATTCTTGTTTCCATCGCGCCAATTGTTGAATTTTTTTCGCCTCGTCTTGCTGTTTCTTTTTTTCTTTATAATAAGCTTCCATGTCACTTATTTCTTGCTCTTGTTTTATTTTTTGAGCTTCAATATTTTTTGCTTCTTGTATCGAATTTATTACTTGAGCTTTGTAATTGGCATAAGCAATATGAGCTTTGACTTCCGGGTGGTTTTGGTCTCCAACTATAACTACAAAATAGTCTTCTTCGTACAACTGTTTAGCGTAATCTTGTGCTTCTTTTACAAAAGGGCAGGTTGCGTCAATACACTCTAAGTTTTTTTCGCTTATTTGCTCATATACTTGGGGTGGTATACCATGCGAGCGAATAAGCACAGCATTTTTTGCTTCATCTATTGTTTCAACAACCTTTAATCCTTTTTTTTCATAACGACTTACTACCTGCGGATTATGTATTATAGGACCTAAACTATAAATTATTTTGTTTTTTTTAAGAGCTTCGTCTGCTATTTTTATAGCTCTTTTTACACCATAACAAAAACCAGCATTTTCGGCTATCCTAATTTTCACAAATTTATTATATCAAATACTAACAAAGTTTTCAAATTAGTATATAAACTTGAAAAACTTTTAATTAAGTATAAAATATAAAAGATGCAAACAGTAGTGTTTTTATCGGACTTTGGCTATTTTGATCCCTATGCAGGTATTGTAAAAGGTGCAATAAAGTCAAATTGCAATGCTGATATTATTGATTTAACTCACGGGATAGAGTCTTTTAGCTTAAAAAGCGCGCAGTTTATACTTAAATATTCTTTTGAGTATTTTCCAAAAGGAAGTGTTTTTTTAGTTGTTGTTGATCCGCAGGTTGGTTCTTTAGAAAAACCTATTGTTGTTAAAAGGAATGGTTATATATTTGTTGGTAGGGATAATGGTATTTTGACATTTGATGGTGATTTTGAAGTTTTTTATATTGATGAAGAATTTAAAAGTAAATCATCTACTTTTCATGCAAGGGATATTTTTTCAAAAGTAGTATGCAAATTGTTAAATAATGATATCAAACTTATAAAAACAGATTCTTATGAGAAATTTGATTGTTTGGAGGTGATTTTTGACAATAAAGAACAAAAAGGTGAAATATTATGGATAGATAAATTTGGTAATATAATTACAAATATTAAATCAAAAATAGATAATTTTGAATTAGTTGTGAATAATAAGATTATAGACAAAAAAGCTAAATATTATGCACAATTTAAAGAAGGCTTATTTGCAATAGAGGGTTCTTTTGGTTTTTTAGAGATTGCTGCCTATAAAAATAGTGCTGCAGAACTTATAAATGCTAAAGTATCAGACGAAATCATAATAAGGAGTAAAAATGAGAGCAATTATTAGTGTATATGATAAATCAGGTATTGTGGAGTTTGCAAAATTTTTACAAGAAAAAGGCGTATCAATAATTTCAACAGGCTCTACCTACAATTTATTGAAACAAAATGATATTAATGCAACAAGCGTTGAAAACTATACGGGCTTTGAAGAAATTTTAGATGGCCGTGTTAAAACGCTCCAATATAAAATTCATGCAGGCATACTTGCAGATTTAAGCAATCCAAAACATAAAGAAGAATTATCAATTCACAATATAGAACCCATAGATATTGTTGTTGTAAATCTTTATCCTTTTGAACAGGTAGCCATGCGCTCAAATAATACAAACGAGTTAATAGAAAATATTGACATAGGTGGCCCTACACTTATCAGAGCAGCTTCAAAAAATTATAAAAGGGTATTGGTTGTGGTCGATCCGAAAGATTATACAAGAGTAATGGAAAACTTTGATAACATAGATATAGATTTTAGAAAAAAATGTGCTTTAAAAGCTTTTGCTTTAACTTCTTATTACGATTCTGTGATTGTTGAAAAATTTGGTTATAAAGGTGACACACTGAATATTGGTATGAAATTAAAAAAATCTCTAAGATATGGAGAAAACCCTCACCAGACGGCAAATTTCTATAGAGTGCCGCTAAAAAAAGGTTTGCCAAACATGGTTCAACTTCAGGGAAAAGAAATATCTTTTAATAATATATTAGATATTGATGTTGCTTATAGGATGATGATAGAATCTACTTATTTGAGTAAGCCTTTTATGTGTACCATAATTAAACACAATACACCATGCGGTGTGGCTTGTGCTGATAATCTACAGGATGCGTATGAGAAAGCGCTATTTAGCGATCCTGTAAGTGCTTTTGGCGGTATAGTTGGAATAAATGGTATTGTGGATGGAAGTTTAGCAAAAAAAATAGCAGAGCGTTTTTATGAGGTTATTGTCGCTTTTGATTTTGAAAAGGAAGCATTAAGTATTCTGTCAAAAAAGAAAAATTTAATTTTAGCTAAAGTAGATAAGGTTGATATAAATTCATATAAAGAAAATAAAGATATAAAAAGTGTAGTTGGAGGTTTTGTTGTTCAAGATAGCGATTATTTAGATGATTTTAGCTATGAAATTGTTACTCAATCAAAACCCACACAAAACCAAATTGAAGATTTGAAGTTCGCTTGGTTTGTAGCAAAGTTTGCTAAATCAAATGCAATATGTTTTGCTTTAAATTCGCAGGCTTTAGCAATTGGTGCGGGCCAAACCTCAAGGGTTGATGCTGTAAAGTGTGCTGCACAGAAAGCCAAAGATTTAGGAATAAGTCTGCAAGGAAGTGTTTTGGCATCGGATGGTTTTTTCCCATTCAGAGATAATGTTGATTTAGCAAAATCTTTTGGTGCCACAGCATTTGTTCAACCAGGTGGCTCGATTAGAGATGATGAGGTAATTAAAGCATGTAATGAGTATAATCTACCTATGATATTTACAAAAAAAAGACATTTTAGACATTAATGAGGTTTTTATGGATGCTTTAGTTTTGGCTGCAGGAAAAAGCAGTCGTATGAAAACTGTCAAAAGTAAAATTTTTTACGATTTATGTGGCAAAAACATCATTTCCCACATTGTAGATACACTGAAAAACAGTGAATTTGAAAAAATTATAATTGTTGCAAACAAAGAAAATATCCAGGAATTATCTGCTTTTGGCAGTGTTGTTGTTCAAAAAATTCAAAATGGCACAGCAAAAGCTTGTGAAGTCGCTCTGCCATATATAAGTGATGATTTTTTGGTAATAAATGCTGATTCGGCTTTGATTAAAGCTGATACACTCAAGACTGCTAAGGAATTTTTTTCAACCAGAGGTTTAGATTGTTTATTGCTTGTATCAGAAGTTGATGATCCAACAGGCTATGGACGCATTGTAAAGCATGAGAGTGGAATAAGAATTGTTGAGCAAAAAGATGCAAATGATGATATTTTAAAGATAAGTTTAGTAAGCAGTGGCATTTTTTTTCTAAAAAAAGACTTCGCTGTAACGAATTTACCAAAAATAGACAATAACAACGCTCAAGGCGAGTATTACCTGCCAGACATAGTTAAGTTTGCAAAAAATTGTGATTTATTTGAGGTCGAAAAAGATGAAATTTTGGGCATCAATACACAAAAAGAGTACTCAAATGTAAGAAAAATTATGCAAAAGCGCATCATTGAAGCTCATATGCAAAATGGTGTTGTATTTATTGATCCAGATACAACTTATATTGATATCAATGTCCAGATAGGACAAGATACGCTTATATATCCTAATGTGCACATAAGAAAAAACACAAAAATCGGTAAAAACTGTATAATTGACACTGGCTGCATTATAGATTCTTGTGATATATCAGACAATGTTGTTGTAAAACCTTACAGCGTCCTAACAGGATCGGTTATACAAGAAAATTGCTCTATAGGTCCGTTTTCTCACTTAAGACCAGACAATGTAATAAAAAAGAATGTACATATAGGTAATTTTGTTGAAGTAAAAAAGTCTATTCTGGATGAAAATACCAAAGCAAGCCATTTAAGCTATATAGGAGATGCAATTGTAGGCAAAAATGTAAATGTAGGTGCTGGTACAATTACATGCAATTATGATGGATACAAAAAACACCAGACAATAATTGGTGACAATGTATTTATAGGTTCAGATACACAACTTGTTGCACCTGTTAAGATTGGCAATGATTGCTTGATAGCAGCGGGCACAACTGTTACAAAAGACACTCCTGCATTTAGTTTGGTTTTATCAAGGGTGCCTCAACAAATAAAAGAAAACTGGGTTATAGGATATAGAAAACGCAATGAGGAGAAATAAATGTGTGGTATTGTAGGCTACATTGGAAACAAAAAAGCCAGTGGCATATTGCTAAATGGTTTATCAGCTTTAGAGTATAGAGGTTACGATTCTGCTGGTATTGCAGTTGTTAATGAGCAGATAGAGGTAATAAAAGTTAAAGGCAAGGTTGCAGATTTAGTCAGTCAGTGTTTATCTATCGGTAGTGAACTCAATGGCACAATAGGTATTGGACATACCAGATGGGCAACACACGGTAGACCAAGCAAAGAAAACGCTCATCCACATTCTACTAAAAATTTTGCGATTGTACATAACGGTATCATAGAAAATTTTAAAGAAATTGACGAATTTTTGATAAAAAATGGTTATCAAAAAACTTCAGCCACAGATACAGAGTCAATATTGCTTCTTATTGATTATTTTAGTAAAGATATAAGTACGCTTGAAGCTATAAAAAAAGCAATTTCTGTATTAAAAGGTAGTTTTGCAATTGCGCTTATACATTTAGGTGAAGAAAAAATATATGCCGCAAAAAAAGAATCACCGCTTCTTATAGGTGTAAAAGATAATGAGTTATTTTTAGCAAGCGATTTAAGCGCTTTTTTAGAACATACAAAACAATTTATTGTATTAGAAGAAAATGATGTAGCAGTTTTGGAAAAAAATGGTCTATTTGAAATTTACAATAATGGAGTAAAAGTTCAAAGAACTATAAAAAGTGTTGATTGGAATTTGCAAACAGCTCAAAAAGGCGGTTTTAAACACTTTATGCTAAAAGAAATAGGCGAGGAAGATGAGGCTTTAGCAAACACAATTTACGCACATATTGTCAACGATAAAATTAATATTGATATTGACGAAGAATTACTAAAAAAAACTCAAAAAATAACAATTGTAGCTTGTGGGACCAGTTATTATGCAGGTTTGACGTCAAAGTATTTTTTTGAAGAACTATTGTCCATACCAGTAAATGTTGAAATTGCATCGGAATTTCGCTATTCAAAACCAATATTTGCACAAAATAATATATTAATAGCAATTTCACAATCTGGAGAAACTGCAGATACAAAAGAATCTCTAAACCTTGCAAAAACCTTTGGTATAAAAACAATATCAATTGTCAATGTTCAGGAAAGCACAATAGCAAGATTAAGCGATTATGTATTGTATACTCTTGCTGGGCCAGAAATTAGTGTTGCATCAACAAAAGCTTTTGTTTGCCAGCTTGCTATGCTTTATTTATTAGCTTTAAAAATTGCTCAGTTAAAAGCTATTGAAGTAAAGCCTTACCTGAACGAACTGATGAGTTTGCCATCTATTTTAAAAACCGAGTTTGCTCGTTTAAACACTGAAGTTGAAAAAATTGCAAAAAAATACTCAAATGTTAAAAATTTTATATACTTAGGTAGAGGCGTATCTTACCCATTAGCACTTGAGGGGGCATTAAAACTAAAAGAAATATCATATATTCACGCAGAAGGCTACCCAGCAGGAGAGTTAAAACATGGTCCTATTGCATTAATTGATGAAAATACACCTACCTTTGTTATAGCACCAAACTTTGAGCCGCTTTATTCAAAAACAATATCAAATGCAAATGAAGTAAAAGCTAGAAATGGCAAGATTATACTATTATCTGATAAATATTCTAACATTGCTGATGATTTTGTACAGGTTCCAAATACATCTTATTTTTTTTCTGCTTTTGTTAATATTGTGCCGCTGCAATTATTTGCCTACCACATAGCAAATATTTTAGGCAATGATGTGGATCAGCCCAGAAACCTAGCCAAAAGTGTAACTGTTGAATGAAAGATACCGCAAGTTTAAGTTTTTTGCAAAATAATATTGCCAGAAAATGGTTAATTTATGTTTTACTAGGCATATTTAGTGGTCTTGGTGCAATATTTTTATTTGTTATGATAAATTTCTTTAGCGTATATTTACTTAATCATATAGCAGGGTTTCCATTTAAGTTTCCTACAAATGAAAAATCTTTATTTACTTTAAAAAATGAGCCCTTTAAACCATTGATTTTTTTAATAATTATTACTGCTGGTGGTTTTTTAAGTGGCCTTATATTATACATATTTAATGATAAAGAGAGTGGAGTAAATAAAATTATAAAATACTTTCATCATAAATCAACTATAAGGCCAAAATCAGCAATAGTAAAACTTTTTGCAAGCTCAATTGCGCTTGGGAGTGGTTTTGCAGGTGGAAGAGAAGGTCCAGCAGCAGAAATTGGAGCTTCAATTGGCTCTTTTCTTGGTAATGTTTTTAACTTAAGTAACAAAGAAAAAAGAATGCTAATGGTAAGTGGACTTGCAGCAGGCATTGGTGCAATCTTTAGGGCACCTATGGGAGCAGCTATTTTTGCTACTGAAGTGCTCTACAAAGAAGCTGATTTTGAGTATGAAGCGCTAATGGCTAGCGCAATTTCATCAATTACTGCCTATTCAGTATTTTCATCTTTGTTTGGGTGGCAGCATATGTTTAGTGTGCCAACAATGTATTTTTACAAGCCACTTGAACTTGTTTCATACACAGTACTTGCGGTAGCTATTGCAATTGGCGCTATATTGTTTATTCAGTTATTCAGGCAAGTTAAAGCATTGGCTAATATGACAGATTATCCAATTTACTTAAAAACAGCCGTGGGTGGGTTTGTGGTAGGATTGTTTGGTATTTTTCTACCAGCAAGCGCTGGTATGGGGTATGGCTTACTTGAAGCTGCATTTACAGAACCGAAAAATTATTTCTTTTTGCTTATGGTTGGCATTTTAAGAATGTTTACCACTTCAATTTCAGTTGGCAGCAAAACACCGGTGGGTTTATTTGCTCCACTTTTAATAATTGGTGCTTTACTTGGAGTGGGTATCGGTAGTTTGCTAAAGCAAAGCGGCATATTCGTAGTTGTTAACCCTTCAAGTTTTGCTGTTGTTGGTATGGCTGCTTTTTTGGCGGCATGCGAGAAAACACCTATCTCTTCGATTGTTTTGACTGCTGAGATCACCGGAGGTTACGAACTTATTGTGCCTGCATTATGGGTGGTTGCAATTGCATTTTTATTAACAAGAAAAGTAAATTTAGAAGAAGCTCAGGTTAACACCAGAGTTGATTCACTTGTTCATGCTGATGAGTACAAAATCAACCTTTTAGAACACATAAAAGTTGAAGAGCTTATGGAAACAAAATTTTTAACTGTAAGCAAAGATAAGACACTCAAAGAAATCTATGATATATTTGCAAATCAAAAGTATAACGAAATACTTGTCTTAGATGAAAACAATAAGCTATATGGGATAGTTACACTACATGTATTAAAAACAATATTAAACGAAAATCTGCTTAATAATTTTTTACTTGCAGCTGATGTAGCTAACACTGATCTTGTAGTTGTTTTACCTCAAGAAAGTTTATATACACTCTTAAACAAAATTGGTTTCAAAGAAATTAATACGGTTCCGGTTGTAAAATCACTTGATAGCATGGAAGTGATTGGGATAATAAGACGAAAAGCAATACTGAACAAAATAGCTCAAGGAAATCTAAATGTTTGATTCGCTAAACGATCAACAAAAAAAAGCAGTTGAAATTTGTGATAAAAATTTACTTATAATTGCTGGTGCCGGCAGTGGTAAAACAAAAACTCTAACGTACAAAATTGCTTATATTTTAAAAAATAATCTGGCAAGACCCTGGGAAATATTGGCTTTAACATTTACAAATAAAGCTGCAGATGAAATGAAAGATAGGGTTGCGAATATTTTGGATACGAGTATAGATAATTTCTACATTGGTACATTTCATGCATTATCGTTGAGATTTTTACGTAAGATAGGCAAGAAATACACAATTTATGACAAACATGATCAGGAAATGCTTATAAAAGAAATTATAACATACCTTAATTTAGATAAAAACAAATTTCAACCATCTAAAGTTGCATCATATATTTCTAAAATAAAAAATTCTTCAAATTTAGAATTTCCAACAAAAGAATTTGAAAGGATTTATAAAATTTATGAAGAAAAACTTGAAAGTAATAATGCTGTTGATTTTGATAATATATTGATAAAGTTTATAGAAGAACTAAAAAATAACCATAATTTAAGGCAAATTTTTCAAAATCAATTCAAATATATTTTAATTGATGAGTATCAAGATACAAATAACATACAATATGAATTTATTAAACAATTTTACAATGGAATTAATCACGTTTTTGCAG
>NZ_JAGDWY010000082.1:2689-9019 GCF_023256235.1 Desulfurella sp. | reverse complement strand
TTTGATACCTGGCATCAAAAAAGAAGCGGTAAATTTATTGACAAAAAATCACCTGTTGCCATAGTGACTCTGACTGCGGAACTAAAAAACAAATTCTTTATTTAATCTTTGGTTCCGCATATACTACATTTGGTTCCGGATATACTACATTTGGGGGGGGTACTCTATAGATATCTATAGCTATTAAATACATAGAAATTATAGTATTTAATAGCTGCGCGCAATGGCTTATGCCTGAAGGCAACGCCATTGCGGAGATAAAGAATTGAAGTATAATTTTAATTTTCCCTGTTATAAAAAAAATAGTTAGTACCAGTATTAAGCATAGAGGAAAACAAGTTTGTTTATAGAATTTATAGAAAAGTACCCCCCTTTACCCCCAAAAAAATTTTTGCACCACACGCACTACATCAGGAAACGATTGAGTGACAAGCAGTTGTTGTTTAAAGGTTGCAGACTGTGAAATAAATTGCATAGAATAACAAAGCAAGAAAGATTCTAACAAGGCGTTGGGTTAGCAAGCACAAAGTAATAATTGTAATGTATTTACTAAATTTACATACAGCAAAACTGACATAACACAAGACACGGCTTATGAAAACAGCAATCTGCTAAATCTGATTTGTCTGAATTTACAAGATCCGCAGAATATATTAAATCTATAAAAAACAATTCTAATCTTTTGTTTTGATTCTTATACCGGTACCGGCAATTTGCTATCCTGCTGCACTAAAAATTTGCCCAGAATCGCTACGTATTTGCCCCAGGTCGCAATGTCTAAGTGTCAGCAATATAATTTTTTTATAGTCTACAATTTTTAAAAAACACAGATCCTGTTAAAACAATAAAAACTCAAATTAGCATCTAAATAAATCAATTGTAAGCGTTTTAAGTGCTAGATATTATTCTTAATATAAGATTATCCATAATATATTACTATATCACTTATAATAACGCTTTTATGATTGATACTTTTAAATAGTGTATTAATTACAAATAATATTAAAAATCTTGTTATTAGTAATTGTTGTAAGACTAAAAATTTATTGCAGATTTACTTAAAAAAGTTTGATAGTCAAAATACTTTGCAGACATTTGCTATAGCAAATTATAAATTATACAAAAACCCTCCAAAAAAATCTTGCAAAAAATTGTGCATTGTTAATGTGTAAAAAAAATGCAATACTGATTTTGAGAAAGCTTATTTAAAAGACATTTTGCTAAAGTTTTTTGGTGCACGAAAGGGGAATAAAAGGGGAACCAAAGGGGAATGAGAGGGGAACGAAAGGGGAGTCAAAGGAGAATGAAAAGGGAATGAAAGGGGAATGAAAAGAGAAAAATCAAACTCAAAAAATTCGGTCCTTTTGATCGCTAGTGATTAGACACTTTATATATTATTCAGTTTGTTTTATAATTATGCAAAAAATTCGACACTTTTTGTAGTCAAGTATTCGATACTTTTTCTCATTTTGTGCAATTTTTAGTGCGCACTTTTTATGCACATTAATTTTCACATAAAAAAATTTTTTATACTGATTTTTGTAAAACTTTACAAAGATAGTAATATTTTATGTGAGCACAGAGACTTCTAAAAGCTAGACACAAATTAGCTAGGTATTACATCTATGTGATATAAAATTTAACAAAACAACTTTTTAACTATGTTACATAAAATAACTGATAAAGTTGTGATTTTAAATTACAATGATTTAATAGATTTTTTTAATATTTATAAACTTTGTTTACAATATCTTGGTGAAATGATTAAGTTGTTTTTGTTCCTTTCCTTTAATTTCATAATCCTTTTAAAAAATAATAATCTCATAAATATGGATTTGAATTGTTTTGCAGGCATCCGCATAAATATTTTAAATAATTACAATTAATGCTTGCAAAATAGCAAAGCTTAGTATAAATTCTTTTAATATGAAAGAAAGACTAATAAATTGCAGGCACGCAACGTGTCAACATTCGAATAGACCAATGGAAATCTTTTTTGAAGACAATATAAGTTTTGATATTAATTCCAAAGGTATGCTCTTAAATAATAAATCTGAATTTTATAGTCTCTATACTTCTGTTCTTAAATCCTACTTTTCTAGAGCAGTTAAAACTACTATAAAGACTCTAACTAAATCAATAGAGTTTCATACAAAGTCATATATTTGCTCTACTATGAAATCTGGAGCCTATAAAGTCTTTTACGAAATAGAACCTATTATAGAATCAGCCCCAAAGCATTGTAAAGAAACAATAGACCGTCTAACAAAAGCTCAAGTGGGTTCAAAGGCAATTTAAATTTAATGGTAAAAATTAATGAGAAAAAATTTCGAAGACAAAATTGTAGAAACATTAATTGATCATTTTTGTGGTCTTAAAAAAGATATTTCAATATTAGAAAAACAATTTCAGCATAACACTTTTTTCAACAGGTTAAAAAATAGACGAAGTCAACTAAATACTGTGTTTTTTAAAATTGTAGTCAAACGGTTGATTCTAGTTAGTTTATTAAAAAAATTTCATGATTATGATTGAGACAGTAAAAAAGCTCGTAGAATACGCCATATTCCCACCAGGCTCAATAATAATCGTCTTTTTGGTTATATCCTTATTTTCAACAAAGAAAAAGTTCGTGTTTTATTTGAGTCTTTTTTGTGCTGTTGTTTTGTATCTTGCGTCTATATCGCCCGTAAAGAATATGCTTGTATCACCGCTTGAGCAATCTTATAAAATACCCAAAAACCTTCATGCAAATGCAATAGTGGTTTTAGGAGCAGGATCATATAACAAAAATACATTAGATGGCGATTCTCTTAACCGTTTAGTTGGTGGTTATATTTTATATAAAAAGCTGCATTTGCCTATTATTTTTTCTGGAGGATATGCAACCTCCACAAGATCAACCGCAAATATTGCAAAAAAAATTTTAGAACAAATGGGCGTTAACTCAAAAGATATTTTTATTGACAACAAAAGTTTTGATACAAACCAAAATGCAATTTATACAGCCAAAATTTGCAGAAAGCAAAATTTTAGAAAAATTATTTTAGTTACATCCGCTTATCACATGAAACGTGCAGTTATGCTTTTTAAAAAGCATAACCTTGATGTTATACCCTATCCTGTTGATTTTAAAGAAAGTCATTCTTATAATTTTTATAGTTATTTACCAACACTTGGTAATCTTGTAATATCAACCGAAGCTTTAAGAGAATATTTAGGCTACTTGTACTACAAGCTAATATTTTTTCTTTAATTTTTTACTAAAAAAGCTTTAAATTTTAAAAGAAAAGTGTACAATATAATTTTAAGTCAGTTCTAAATTTTGTAAATCATTAAAAGAGCTGATTTGGTTTTATTTAAAGAAAAGTAGGCTTTTATGCTAAAATATATTATAATCGCTTTTTTGGTTTGTTCATTGATTGACTTTTTAATTATAGTATTTTCGAACAAACTCTCTATTGGTTTAGATAAAATAAATAATGAGCCACAGAAATTTCATAAAAACTCAACACCAAGGCTTGGGGGCACTGGTATTTTTTTGGCTTTTTTTGTGATTTCTTTTTTACTTTTTGTTCACAGAAAAGAAAGTGATTTTTTACTATTAACGCTTTGTGCTACACCCGCTTTTTTGGTAGGCTTAACAGAAGATATATCAAGAAAAGTTAAACCAATTTACCGCTTACTAGTTATAACATTATCCGCTGGTCTTGGAATTTTATTTTTAGGTGCTCTATTAAACAGATTAGATTTGGGTATTGTTGATAAATTGTTTTCTTTTAAAGCCGTTGCGGTTATTGTTACGATTATTGCCGTTAGTGGGGTGACAAATGCTTTTAATATAATAGATGGATACAATGGTCTAGCTTCATTTGTTTCAATTATAATCTTTCTTGGTTTTGCCTATGTTGCGTTCAAACTAAATGACATGTATATAGTGTATGTCTGTTTTGCAATGATATTTTCCATTTTTGCATTTTTTTTGCTAAACTATCCTCTTGGAAAAATATTCTTAGGAGATGGCGGTGCTTATTTTATTGGATTTATTGCTGCGGAGGTAGCCGTTTTGGTTGTTGTAAGACACAAGCAGGTATCTGCTTTTTTTCCTT
Organism: Desulfurella sp.; assembly: GCF_023256235.1. Classification (NCBI taxonomy): domain Bacteria; kingdom Pseudomonadati; phylum Campylobacterota; class Desulfurellia; order Desulfurellales; family Desulfurellaceae; genus Desulfurella; species Desulfurella sp. Next base: position 4,910 of record NZ_JAGDWY010000082.1, on the reverse strand, counting down.
TGCTTTTGTGTATCTATCCAATTTTTGAAACAATATTTTCGATGTATAGGAGAAAAATCATTAAAAAATCATCAGTTGGCAAAGCAGATGCACTTCATTTGCATACACTTGTTTTTAGAAGAATGACACCAATATTTGTTGGTTCAAACCCAGAAAAAATTCTTTATAGAAATTCAATGACTTCTCCATTTTTGTGGGTTTTGACAGTTTTTAGCGCTTTACCTGCAATCTTATTCTGGAACGATACTAAAGTGCTTATTGTGTTTTCAATCATTTTTATGTTTATATATATTGGCTTATACTGGTCCATTGTGAAATTTAAAATTAGTAGAATAATGAAGTTTAGTAAATCAAATAAATTGTAATACTTTGTAAAAAGTAAAGTGGGGGTGTGTTTTGTTTAGGAAAATCTTTTTAGTTTTAAGCTTATTGTTTTATTTATCGGGGCTTACATATGCTCAGGGTGTAGAGATAACACCTTTGTATTCTGCAGGACAAACTCAAACATCAAGGCAGAATAATGCTGGAATGCCTGAAGGACCTTTTTCTCAATCACAAACAAGTCAACAATCTCAATCTGGGATTTCAAGTGAATCTTCTGTTTCTCAATTTCAACAGCAGAACCAAGGCTCGCAAACTAATCCTTTTGCACAATCACAGCAAACTGTTCCTCAATCGCAATACTCCAATCCTTCTGTTTCTCAGTTCCAACAGCAAACACTACCAGAACAAATTAAATCAAGTTCAGCAAGAAACGCAAAGTTCATTACTTAATGGTAAAACTTCTACAACTATAACAAACCCTGCATTAACTCCTTTAAACAAACCGTCTGCATTTGAGGAGTTTATATCTGGAAGCCTACCTTCATCTGTTTCCGTAAAAAATCTTAAACAATTTGGTTATAATCTATTTATCAGCCCGCCATCCACATTTGCACCGCTAATGAGTGTTCCCGTCGGCCCAAATTATATTATTGGTCCAAATGACCAGATAAAAATAGATGTTTGGGGTAGTGTAAGTGAGAATTTAACTCTAACTGTAAATAGAGATGGAGACATCAATATACCAGGCGTTGGAGTTGTAAGTGTAGCTGGTTTAAAATTTTCTGAATTAAAAGGTGTAATACAAAATGCATTTTCTAAATACTATAAAAATTTCAATTTAAATATAACAATGGGTTCATTAAGAACTATGACTATATATGTCGTAGGTTATGCTGCACACCCCGGAAGCTATACCGTGTCTTCTTTATCAACCCTAATTAACGCGCTTTTTGCATGCGGCGGTCCATCTAAAATTGGTTCCATGAGAAATATCGAGGTTAAAAGAGATGGAAAAACAATAACACACTTTGACATGTACGATTTTTTAATATACGGTGACACAACAGGCAACATAAGATTACAGCCTGGAGACGTAATCTACATTCCGCCAATTGGTCCAGAAGTTGCTATTGCAGGCGCTGTTAAGGACCCTGCTATTTATGAACTTAAGGGCAGAACCTCAATTCTTGCGCTTATAGAAATGGCGGGGGGTCTTCAAAGCTTTGCTTTCACAGGCAGAGTGCAAGTTTATAGGATAGTTGATCATCAGGTTCGTATGGTTTTTGAAGATAGCCTCAAAGACCTTAGAAACTTAGAGACATTAAAAAAACACCCCGAAGCAAATTTTATAGTTCATGGCGGAGATCTTGTTAAAATATTTTCTGTTCCCGAAGAATTGAATACTGTTAAACTTGAAGGAGCAGTTGCAATGCCTGGCTCTTTTGCCATAAAACCAAATGTAACGACTTTAAAAACCGTAATAGATAGAGCAGGAGGTTTGCTCTACTATGCCTCAGATAAAGCTGAAATTACCAGAACTTCAATTACACAAGAGGGCCCAAAGGTTGAAAGGTTTCACGTCAATTTAGCAAAAGCACTTAAAGATGATCCTAAAGATAATATTAAGCTTGAAATAGGAGACTATATATTTGTAAGAACTATTCCCAACTGGCATCCTTACGAGTATGTTTACATTGGCGGACAGGTTAAATATCCAGGCGTATATCCGATTACGCCAGGAGAAAGGTTATCGTCTGTGCTTGAAAGAGCCGGCGGTTATACTAAAGAGGCTTATTTAAGAGGCGCAGTTTTTACAAGAGCAAGCGTGCAAAAAATTCAGCAGCAAAGCATTGATTTGATGATAAATAGACTGCAGCAGCAGCTTCTAGCATCAAAC
>NZ_JAGDWY010000082.1:0-2679 GCF_023256235.1 Desulfurella sp. | reverse complement strand
ATCTGTCAAAGCAAGCGGAAGGGTAACAATAGACCTTGCCCCGATAAGAATTCTAAAAGGTTCAAGTGAGGATATACCCTTAGAAAATGGCGATAGATTATATATTCCTGTTAGAAACGATGTTGTAAATGTTGTTGGCGCAGTTATGTCACCTGGCAGTTATGTGTATAATCCACACTATACATGGAAAGATTACATAGAAATGGCAGGAGGCTATGAAAGCTATGCAGATACAAAAGATGTCTATGTATATAGAGCCAACGGTTCTGCTGTAAAGGTCTCTCATGGACTTGTGAGCTGGAATCCATACAAAGACAGGTGGGAATTTGCAGCCTTTGCTAAAGAAGACAACAGGTTATGGCCTGGAGATACCATTATAGTGCCGCAAAAACTCCAAGAGTTTCCATGGCTTAGAAATATTAAAGATATAACCCAAATATTGATGAACATAGCAGTCACAGCTGGTGTGGCAATACATTTATACTAAGATAAAGCCAAACTGGCTTTATCTTGCTGCTTTAAAACTTCGCATGAAATATAAGGTTTTTTTTGCGGTTTTATTTTTTTTTATTATACCATTAAATTCATATGCATTTGATAACTTTTTGCATGCACCAAACAATTATGGAGTAACAGGACTAATGTCCATACCAACGGCAAGAGTTATGAAAGAAGATACTTATAGAATAGGTATAAACAGGGTAAGTCCCTATGTACACTACTACATTACACTAAGTCCTCTAAAAGGTCTTGAAATAAATGCTTTAGTTACAGAAATCCTTGGTTTAATACCTTTTCATAGTCAAGGCGAATCAGGCTATGGTAGTTACAAAGATAAGTCAATAGATATAAAATATCAGATTGAAAAAGAAGGAAAATATACACCAGCTGTAGCCATTGGCTTACTTGACCCTTACGGTCAGTCGCGCAGATATTCTTCTCAATATATTGTCTTAAGCAAACAAATTTATCCATTTGATTTTACTGTAGGCTTTGGCAACGGAAGACTTGGAAAAATACCTTTGCCACCAACAGGTGGTCACTTTTCTTCAATGCAGATGTTTACACACCCAAGAGCGTGGCTTAAAGATTCAAATTTTTTCTGGGGTGTGCAATTTGCCCCTTCTGATAAGTGGGCATTGATGTTTGAATATGACCCAATAGAATATACTAAAGATACCTCTGATCCAGCCCAAGCCGATTATTTTTTATCTCACCCTCCTCGATCTCATTACAATGTTGGCTTAAGATTAAACCCTGTAAAATGGATTGAAGTAGATTTAAGTTATCAAAGAGGAAATCAATTTGGCGTTAATATTTCCATGCCATTTGATATAGGAAAACCAATGAGACCTATACAAGACCATATTGTTGAGTATCCTTATGTAGATCAATCCATTGGCGATTTTGAAACAAGGCTTGCAAGCGCTCTTAGCCAATCTGGTTTTAGCAATATCAGAATAAAACTAGAAAACGGCAATCTGTGGGTTGAAGCTCAAAACGATGTGTATTTTTACACTCCAAAGGCAATCAAGGTTATAAGCCAGGTTATAGCAAGCGTTAAAAAAAAGGATAAAAAAATAAACAAAGTCCATATCATATTGTCAAGAAACGATGTGCCAATTTTGCAGTTTGACACAACAAAGCAGGATATCGACGACTATATAAACGACAAACTCAAAACCTGGGAATTTTTATATTTATCAAAGCTAAATACCAACGTAACAAAAAATATTAATGCTCCAGAACAGTACCATAGACAGTTTAGCTATGAAATAAATCCATCTTTGCAAAACTTCTTAAACGATCCTTCTGGCTTTTTCAGATACAGATTTGGATTAAACGGCATAGTAAAGTATTACCCTTTCAAAGGAGCAACTATTGTATCGCAAGTTGATTTCTATCCATTTAACAATATTTCTACTGTAAATCAGCCTTTATCAATACCAGTAAGGAGCGATTACCCTTTATATCTTGAAAAAAAACTTGCATTAAGCAGACTTTTGTATAATCAAATTATTAAATTTCCAGATGATATTTACGCAAGAGGTGCTGTTGGACTATTGGAAACTGAATATGCAGGCTTAGACGCTGAAATAGCAAAACCGTTGTTTCACGGAAGAGTTTTGATTGGCATAAGCGGAAGCCTTGTAAAGAAAAGATCTATTAATGATCCTTTTGGCTTTTCTCATAAAAGCTATGCCAAAAAATACTACTCAACAGAATTCTTAAACCTTCGCTATAATATACCAAATACACAAATGTATGTTGATTTAAAAACGGGACGATTTCTAGCAGGCGATGTAGGAACTTTGATTAAAGTCTCTAAATTTATAAATGGTGTTGTTTTGTCTGCTTGGTATAGCTTTACAAATACATCAATATTCACTGATCAGTACAATAGGGGATACCATAATTTCGGGGTATCTGTTTCAATACCATTGAGATTATTTGAAGGCAAAGATACAAAAAGTGTTTACAGCTATTCTCTTGAGCCCTGGACCAGGGATGTGGCACAAGACATAAGCCATTATGATGAGCTCTTTGACTATATTGACAGAAATACACAATTAGATTTTTACAGAGATTTTGCGAGATGATTTTTCTTGAAAATTGCAAAAAAAAGCTTATAATTTTTAAATCAAAGTTTTTGAAGGAGGTTTTTTATGAAAAATGTGA
>NZ_JAGDWY010000081.1:1859-34026 GCF_023256235.1 Desulfurella sp. | reverse complement strand
ATATTTACATTATACAAAGACTCAATCGAGATACTTCTTGACGAAAAGAATATTTTTAGCTATTCTTCATTAGGTGAGAAAAAAATGGTTTTATTTTCTTTAATGATGTCTTTAGTTAAGCATTATAATACTTTAAACAAAACACCAATTATATTAATTGACGATTTAGAAGGTGATATTTCAAATACAAACATAGAAAAAATTATTTCAATAATAAACACATTAAATAATCAAGTATTTATAACTACACTCGGCAATATAAATATCAAAAATGCAAATATAATACATTTGAGTGAGGCAATATGACAGCTAACTACACAGCAGAATCTATAAAAATATTAAAAGGATTAGATGGTGTTAGAAAAAGGCCTGCAATGTATATCGGAAATACATCTACAGAGGGCCTTCATCATCTGATTTACGAAATAGTAGATAACTCCATAGATGAATCTATGGCAGGTTTTTGCGATAAAATTGAAGTTATAATCCACAAAGACAATTCTGTAACCGTAAAAGACAATGGAAGAGGTATCCCAACAGAAATACACAAAGAAGAAAAAATTCCAGCAGCTACACTTGTTTTAACAACACTCCACTCCGGTGGTAAATTTGATAACAAAAGTTATAAAGTATCAGGCGGTTTACACGGTGTAGGTATAAGCGTTGTAAATGCACTATCGTCATACTTAAAAGTTGAGATTCACAGGAATGGTTTTGTTTTTGAGCAGGAATTTGAACGAGGAATTGCTATAAATGACTTAAAAACCACCAGTACCTGCAATGATACAGGCACGATAGTAACATTTAAACCTGACGATTTGATTTTTAGTACAACTGTATTTAACTACGAAATACTCGAAAAAAGATTGCAAGAACTAGCTTTCTTAAACAAAAATGTAACAATAAGTCTAATTGACGAAAGAACAGACAAAAAAAATACATTCTATTATGAAAATGGAATTGTAGATTTTATAAATTACCTGTGTAAAAACAAAGAACCTTTATTTGAAAACCCAATTTTAATAAGTATTGTTCACGATAATACACAATTTGAGTGTGCTTTTATATATACAAAAGGCTATGAATCAAATATTTTATCATTTGCAAATTCAATCCTAACCCAAGAAGGTGGAACACATCTTTCTATTTTTAAAACAGTACTTACAAAAGCAATAAATAATTATGCCAAAAAGAATAATTCACTAAAAAATATAACTTTAAGTGGTGAAGATTGTAGAGAAGGTTTAATTGGTATAGTTTCGATCAAACTACCAAACCCAGAATTTGAAGGTCAAACCAAAACGAAATTAGGAAATTTAGATACAAAAGGCCAATTGCAGAGTTTACTTTACGATAAAATAAGCGATTATTTTGAGGAACACCCAAATGTAATCAAAATAATATTAGAAAAAGCGATATTAGCCTACAATGCAAGAGAAGCCGCAAAAAATGCACGCGAGCTTGTCCGCAGAAAAACAATTTTTGAAACGAAAAATTTACCTGGAAAACTAGCTGATTGTCAAGAAAAAGATCCAGAAAAAACAGAGATCTTTATTGTTGAAGGTGATTCTGCAGGAGGCAGTGCAAAGCAAGCGCGTGATAGAAAGTATCAGGCAATTCTACCTATTAAAGGTAAAATCTTAAATACAGAAAAGTCGAATTTACACAAAATACTATCAAATGAAGAAATAAAAAGCATTGTTGCAGCTATTGGTTGTAATATAGATAAAAATTTTAATATAGATGAGATAAGGTATCATAAAATTATTATCATGACAGATGCAGATGTAGATGGAAGTCATATACAAACACTGCTTCTAACATTTTTTTACAATTTTTTGCGTCCTATTATCGAAAAAGGCTACTTGTATATTGCACAACCACCACTTTATAGAGTAAGGTATGATACTCAAAGTAAATATTTTAAAGATGATCTTGATTTAAGATCATTTTTAATTGATAGGGCATTAAAAAAAGTTTCTTTTGATGTAGATTTTAGTTTAAAAGATATTTATTTGCGTTTTGCGAACCTATTAAGTATTTTTGAGCAATTTGAAAAAGAAGAAAAACAGGAAAAATTTCTACACTATACCATTACAAATGGAATAGATACACAAAACCTTATCTATAATCTAAATAAGATAAAAGAAGCCTTGAATTTAGAAAAAATTGAAGAATTTGATACCAACATTAAATGTTCTTATATACAGGATAGGCAACTTAAAGAGTTCTATATAGATAAATCAATATTCTCAAGCAAATTTTACACAAAACTAGCAGAACTTTATGCTCTTGAGTCAAAAATCAAATTCCCAATAATAGCTTTTAATCAATCAAAACAAGGAGATAAAGAAAAAATAGAATTTAATAATTTAAGAAAACTATTCAATTACATAGATGAAATTTCTAAAAAAGGTATAGAAATACAACGCTATAAAGGTTTAGGAGAAATGAACCCAAATCAATTATGGGAAACTACCATGAACCCTGCAACACGAACAATGCATCTTGTTACTATCGATGATTTTAATCAAGCGAAAGAAATATTTGAGCTCCTCATGGGCGATAAAGTTGAACCAAGAAGAAAATTTATTGAAGAAAATGCAAAATTAGCAAACCTGGATGTGTAGTATGAAAGATTTATTTGAAAGAATTATTAAAACAAATATTATAGATACAATGAAAAAATCCTACATCGACTACTCTATGAGCGTGATTGTAGGAAGAGCCCTTCCGGATGCAAGAGATGGCCTAAAACCCGTACACAGAAGAATACTGTATGCAGCGAGCGAATTAGATTTGTTACATAACAAACCCTACAAAAAAAGCGCTCGTGTTGTTGGTGATGTTATTGGTAAGTACCACCCACATGGCGATACAAGTGTTTATGATGCAATGGTTAGAATGAGCCAGGAATTTACAATGAGATATCCTCTAATAGATGGTCAGGGTAATTTTGGCTCAGTTGACGGCGATAGCCCCGCAGCAATGAGATACACTGAAGTTAGATTATCAAAAATTGCAGAAGAGCTTTTAAAAGACATTGATAAAGATACTGTTGATTTTCAACCAAACTATGACGAAAGCTTAAAAGAACCAGTAGTTTTACCAAGTTTGATACCAAATCTTTTAATAAATGGTTCTTCTGGTATAGCTGTTGGTATGGCAACAAACATCGCACCTCATAATTTAGGTGAAGTCATAGATGCATTAATTTATTACATAGATAGTAAAAGAACTGCCCAAACAAAAGAATTACTTAATTTTATAAAAGGACCTGATTTCCCAACCGGGGCCATTGTAATGTGTGATTCTTTGGAAGAAATATATGATAAAGGCCTGGGAAAAATTAAAATACGCTCATTAGCAAAAATTGAAAAAATTGGCAACAAGCATATGATTATAATAGAAGAAATACCCTACCAGGTAAACAAAGCAAATCTTGTAAAAGATATAGCCCAGCTTGTAAAAGATAAGCAAATTGAAGGTATAAGTGATTTAAGAGATGAGTCAAACAAAGAAGGAATAAGAATTGTAATTGAAGTTAAGTCTTCGGAGCAGCCAGAAATAATTTTAAATAACCTCTACAAAATGAGCAATCTAGAAGTTAGCTTTAGTATAAATAATTTATGCCTTGTAGATAATGTGCCAAAAGTTTTATCTCTAAAAGAATATTTTAACGTATTTTTAGATTTTAGAGAACAGATAATTAAAAGACGAACAATTTATTTACTAAATATTGCAAAAGAACGTATTCATATACTGGAAGGCTTAAAAATTGCGGTACAAAATATTGACGAAGTAATAAGCATAATAAAAAAATCACAAACACCCCAGATTGCAAAAGATAGACTCAAAGAACGATTTAATCTAAGTGACAAACAAACGAACGCTATTTTAGAGATGAGGTTATCACGATTAACAGGTTTGGAAATAGAAAAATTAGAAAAAGAATACAATGAAATACTAGAAAAGATAAAAAATTACGAAAAAATTCTGGGTAATTATGATGAGCTAGTATCAATAGTAAAAAGCGAGCTTATATATATCAAAGAAAATTACTCTGACAGAAGAAGAACGCAAATTGTAACAAAACTTGAAGAAATAAACAAAGAAGACTTGGTAAAACAAGAAAAACTTTTAATAACTTTTTCTAATAAAGGTTACATAAAATCCATACCTTTATCATTTTACAATGTTCAATCGCGAGGCGGCAAAGGTAGAATAGCAGCCGTATATTCAGAGGATGATTATATTCTGGATTGTTTGGTTTTAGATAGTTTAGATAATGTATTGATGTTTTCAAACTATGGTAGAATCTATTCCATGAAAGCCTATGAAATACCAAAATCAAACAATTATGCAAAAGGAAAAGCTATAGTTAACCTATTGAATTTAAAAAACAACGAACAAATTAAAGCAATAAGCGCATATAAGCCTAGAAATGATTATATACTCATAACGCAAAAAGGTATTATAAAAAGAATATCTTCTGATAATTTTTCTGATATTAAATCAAATGGCAGAACGATTATAAACTTAAAAGATGATAGTCTTGTTTGTATTATACCAGATGTATCGCAAAAAGATGAAATTGTAATATGCACGTCTTTGGGTCAGTCTGTAAGATTTGATGTAGAGCATGTTCGCCAGATGGGTAGAAGCGCCTACGGCGTAAAAGGTATTAGCTTATCCAAAGATGATAATGTTGTATCTGGCTTTAAGCTTGAAAGCAAAGAAGATAAAATCGTACTTATTACACAAAACGGTATTGCAAAGGTAATCTTGGCAGATTCTATAAGAAAAGTTTCTCGTGGTGCAAAAGGCGTAAGAATTATAAAGTTAAAAGATAATGATAGACTTATTGATGCAGAAAGACTTCAGGATAATAGTGAGATTTTGATTACAACAAAACTTGGCAAATTGATTAGAATTAATTCAACTCAGTTTAGAGAAATGTCAAGATATGCTTACGGTGTTAAAGCTATAGAACTTGAAAATGATGATACAGTGGTAAAAGTAAATGTTACAAAAGACCAATACTGCGATATCTAACATACAAAGTATTATTAAAAATATTGATACGCTTTTACTAAATATTAAAAGCGAGAGTTTGTTGCTTGATAAAGTGATAGAGCATATATCAGGTGGTAAACGCTTAAGACCAATACTTGTAGTGGCAAGTGCAAGAAGTTTGGGTTATGATAATGAAGAAATTTTGCATTTAACAGCATGTATAGTTGAGTATATACATATAGCAAGCTTGCTTCATGATGATGTTATCGATAATGCAAAAATGCGCAGAGGCAAACAAAGTGTTAATGTAGCATACGGAAATAGAGTTGCTATAATGAGTGGAGATTACTTGTATTCGTTGGCTTATAATAAAGTTTTGGATGTAAGTGTAGATGTAGCAAAAGAAATTTCAAAAGCAGCTTACAATCTGGCATTGGGTGAGATTATTGAAATAGAGAATTTTTCAAATATTATTGATGTAAACACATACTTTGATATAATTTATAAAAAAACAGCAAGCTTAATAGAAAGCGCATGTGTAAGTGGTTGTTTGCTTTCAAGTAAAACTGATGAGCTTGAACATTTCAGACAATATGGCAAGAATCTTGGGTTGGCTTTTCAGATAAAAGATGATTTAATGGATTATTCAAATACAGACATTGGTAAAGATACGTATAATGATATAGCTGAAGGTAAAGTTACGTTACCGTTAATTTTGGCATTAGAAAAAGATCCAGACACTAAATACCATTTGCTTGAATATTTTAAAACAAAAAGTCAGGAACATAAAAATTATTGCATACATGCTTGCAGGGCTTTTGGTGTTAATGATGCTTTTGAGATAGCAAAACAAAAGGCTTTAATTGCAAAACAAAATATACAACATCTCCCGGACTCCATTTATAAAGATATTCTTGTATTTTTAGCCGATTATGCTGTGGAAAGAAATAAATGACACAAAATTTAAGCATTAATAATTTATATGTTGTTGGTTTAAACTGGAAAACTGCGCCATTAAATGTAAGAGAATCTTTTGTATTTGAAAGTACTTCTATTCATGAACGTGCAAAAGATATCAAAGAAGCATTTAATATTGCAGAGATTATGATAATTTCAACGTGCAACAGAACTGAAATCGTAGCAGTTTCGTATCATAATCCTTGCGAGTCTTTAATTAAATATTTGTCAGATTATGCAAAGTATGAATTGAATAATGCTATAAAATATATATATAAAAAACAATCTATAGAAGCAGTGCGCCATATATTTGAGTTATCAAGTGGACTTGATTCACAGGTTATTGGTGAAACACAGATTTTGAGCCAGTTAAAAGATGCATATCGCACAACTGTGGTATACAATCTAAGTGGTGCTATACTAAACAGGATTATGCGTAAAGCTTTTACTATTGCAAAAATAGTAAGGAGTCAGACAAATATACAAAAAGGGCACCTTTCTATTGCTAGCCTTGCAAGTCATGTAGCTTTAGAGCATTTTGGTCTTGATAGTAAAAAAGTAATTATTATTGGTAGTGGTGATATGGCTCGTCTTTCTGCTAAGTATTTTTCTGACAAAGGGTCACAGATTGCCTACATAGCAAACAGACGAAGTGAAACGGTTGATTTTGCACAAAATTTCAATGCTAAAATTGTAACTCTGGAAGATTTGAAAAATTTATTTAATGAAGTAGATATTGTTGTTTCATGTATTTATACACCAAGACCTATTATTGAAAATATTGATGTGGAAAGAAAATTACTGATTATGGATCTTTCTGTGCCTTCTTCTGTTAGCTTAAATGTAAAGAAAAATCCAAATGTTATCCTTTTTAATTTAGACGATTTAAAAAATGTGTATAACGATAGTGTATTATTAAAACAAAATAGCATTGAATTATCTCATCAAATTATAGATGAGAATTTGCGTGCATTTATAGAAGAAAATAGTGCTCTTGATTACAACAAAACAATTGATACACTAAGGCAGTATGCAGACCGTATAAGAAAAATAGAGTTAAAAAAATTTCAAAAAAAATATAAAACAGACGAGAAATTGCTTGATGCCATAGATAAGCTAACTCGCTCAATATTAAATAAAACACTTCATGAACCTACCTCAAAAATCAGACAGTTTATAAAAGAACCCGAAGGTGATATGTATGTTGAACTGATCAGGCGGCTTTTTAATATTAGCATCGAAAACAAACCTGTAAACTGTTTCTTTTCTGAAAACCCAGATGATGAAAATAATTAAAATTGGAACAAGAAAATCAAAGCTCGCAATGTGGCAGGCAAAATATGTAGAAAACCTGCTTGTTGAAAAGGGTTATATTTGCGAGATTGTAGGGATTACTACACTTGGTGATAAAATAGATAAACCGCTTTATGAGTTTGGCGGTAAAGGTTTGTTTACAGGCGCATTAGAAGTAGCGCTTTTAAATAAAGCCATAGATATAGCTGTACACAGTGTTAAAGACGTAAGTGTTATTGAAAATAATCAATTACCACTAAAGTTCATACTAAAAAGAGACTATAATAAAGATTGCCTTGTAAGTTTTAAAGGCCCAATTGAGAGATTACCAAAAGGTGCTCTAATCGGTACAACTTCTCTAAGAAGACGCGTTGAGCTTTCTCATATAAGGGATGATTTAGAATTTATTGATTTTAGAGGCAATCTTGATACACGTCTTGAAAAGCTAAAAAAAGGTGTGGTTGATGCCATAGTTGTATCAAAATCAGGCTTGAAAAGACTTGGTTTATATGATAGTGCATACTGCTTTGATCTGGATATAGTAAGTTCTGCAGGACAGGGTGTAATTGGCGTGCAAACGCGCTTAGACGAATTTGATGAGCTTGATTTTTTAGACGATAGTGCAACACATATGTGTGTTAATATAGAAAGAGAATTTGTAAAAGCATTAAATGCTTCGTGTAATTTTCCAATTGGTGCTTATGCTTATTTTAATAAAAATGACCAATTTTGTTTAAAAACAATGTACGCAGACCCAAAAACCTTTAAAAAAATTGATTGTTTTAAGTGTGGTGTGCCACAACAGGTTTTAAAAGAATGTATAGAATACACAAAGAACAGTTTAGCTTATATATAGATTGTGGTATTGGTTTAGAGTTTTTCCCGGATATTTACAAATTAGCTTATTTTGAAAGCAATATACCAGGGAAGTTTTTATTAAAAGCGCACAATAAAACAAAAGATATAAATAAAGCTGAGGTTATTGTAAGATGCCATTATAAGCAAAGCGAAGTGATTAATTTTTCTAATGCTCCAAAAATATTGTTTTGCGCAAATAAAGATGATTTAATTAAATATACAATTCAATATGAAAATACATACAATATGTGTCCTGTAAATGTGTTTGAGTTTGAAGCACTTGATTTTGATTTACCAGAAAAAAGCATAGATCGCGTGTTTTTTTCAAGCAAAAGAGCTTTTGACTTTTTTGTTAAAAAAGCTGGTATGAGTTTTTTGTGCGGCAAAGAACTGTTTGCGGTGGGCAAGCAAACGGCAGAATACATAAAAAACTTTGGCTTTAGCGTGAAACATCCATCAATTTACACATCAAGCGAGCTTGATTTAAAAGATACGCTTGTTGTTTGTCCAAAAGAACATGGAGTCTATGATGAAAAAGCGATAGTGCTTGAAGTATATCAAACACTTATGGCAAAAGACATTGACTATTATACTTATGATTGTGATTTTGATTTTGCACTGGTCAGCAGCCCGCTTGCTTTTAAGTATTTAATAGATACTTTTAAAGACTATCCTGGGCGTGTTAAAAAAAATATTATTTGTATTGGTACCACTACGCAAAAAGCAGTAGAAAAATTTGGATATTCTTGTATAATACCAAAAGAATTTACAATACCTGCAATGTTTAAATTATTGGAGGATTTAAATTGAAAACAAAAGAATTAGAAGAGTTTTCTAAAACACTAAGAAAAGCGATACTAGTTTCTCTCAATGCCGCCAAAAGTGGACACAGCGGGGGTAGTTTAAGCTCGATCGATATCCTAAATACACTCTATTTTGGTGGCGTTTTAAATATAGATCCAAATAACCCAAGAAATGATAATCAGGATAGGTTTGTTTTATCAAAAGGACACGCAGCACCAGCACTTTATGTGTGCCTTGCTTATAAAGGCTTTTTTGATAAGGATTTATTGTATACTTTAAGAAAACTGGGAAGCCCACTGCAGGGTCATCCTGACTCTAAAAAATTAAAAGGCGTATGTGCGTCTACTGGCTCTTTGGGACATGGATTGTCCCAGGCAGTTGGTATGGCGCTTGCGCTTAAGCTTAAAAAAAGCAACTCAAATGTTTATTGCTTAATTGGCGATGGAGAAATGCAAGAAGGCCTTGTTTATGAAGCTTTGATGTGTGCAAGTCATTATAAATTAGACAATCTATGCGTTATTTTGGATTTTAATGGTTTGCAGATTGATGGAGCGATTAGCGATGTTATGAATATAAGTCCTGTTAAAGAAAAATTCGAAGCGTTTGGTTTTTTAACATACGAAGTGGATGGTCACAATTACAATCAATTGCTTGATGCATTTGAGCAATTTAAAAATACAAAGAATTCTAAACCATTTGCACTAATTGCACACACAGTAAAAGGAAAAGGCGTAAGTTTTATGGAAAATAAGTATGAATACCATGGCAAACCGCCCACAGATGAAGAATTAAATAAAGCACTTTTGGAGTTAGGAGTGGAAAATGGAATATAAAGCAACAAGGGATGCATACGGTAAAGCTCTTGTAGAAATAGGCATTGATAAAAAAATTGTTGTGCTTGATGCAGATCTTTCTTCTTCTACAAAATCTGCAGAGTTTAAAAAAGTATACCCAGAGCGTTTTTTTAATATAGGTATAGCAGAGCTGAATATGGTGGATATAGCAGCAGGGTTTGCACTCGAAGGTTTTAAGGTTTTTGCATCAAGTTTCGCTGTTTTTATAACAGGCAGAGCTTTTGAAGGTGTAAGACAATCTATTTGTTACCAGGATCTGGATGTAGTGTTATGCGGTTCTCATGCAGGCATAAGCGTAGGTGAAGATGGTGGTTCCCACCAGGCAATATGTGATATATCATTAATGAGAAGTTTACCAAATATGCAGGTAATTGTGCCAGCAGATTACAATGAAACCTATAAAGCTGTTTTGGCTTTACATAAAAATAAAGGTCCTTTTTATTTAAGAACCTCAAGGGAAAAATCTCTTAATTTTACTACACACGATTTCGAGATAGGAAAAGCTAACATTCTAAAACAAGGAAAAGATGCCTGCATATTTGCCTGCGGCCCGGTAATTGAGTTTGCGATTAAAGCTGCGCAAGAGCTTGATAAAGAAAAAATAAGCGTTTGTGTGGTTGATGTTAGCACTATAAAGCCATTAGATACAGATACGGTTTATAATAGCGCAAAAAATGTTGGACACATTTTTACACTTGAAGAGCATTCAATTGTTGGTGGTCTTGGAAGCGCTGTTTGTGAGTTTTTGGGCGAAAATTTGCCAAAGCGCATTAAAAGGATTGGGATTGATGATAAATTTGGTCAATCTGGAACATCGGCAGATTTATTTTGCGAGTATGGCTTTAGTGTAGAAAATATAGCAAGTAAAATAAAAAAGAGCTTGGAAGATGATTGAATTTGTTGATGTCAGTAAATTTTATAATGATAAGCGCGTTTTTGAAGGGCTAAATTTTTATATAAGGGAAGGACAGATTGTTCAAATAAGTGGTGGTTTTGCCTGCGGTAAAACCACGCTTTTAAAGCTTATTTGCAGAATGGAAAAGCCTACATCTGGCGATGTAAAGATCTTTGGTGAACCGTTAAGTCGTATAAAATATTCAAGATTGATGCATCTTAGACGTCATATAGGTGTGGTATTTGATGATTTTGGACTTATAGAAAACTTAAGCGTAAAAGCTTACCTGCATTTAGTGACAAAATTATTGAAAAGAAAACAGTATTTAGAAGAAGCTATAGATTTTTTTGGTCTAAAAAATCTTCTTAATATAAAAATATTCAATTTGTCATTATCAGAAAAATACAGATTGGCACTGGCCAGGATTTTAGCTTTAAGGGTCCCGCTTGTGCTTTTAGATGAACCATTTTCTTATTACAAAAACAAACAAGAGCTTATTAGCATACTAAAAAAACTCAACAATGATTATAAGATGACGATAGTGTTTACAAGTTTTACACCAATTGAATACATTGATAATTTAGATATTTTTAATACATGCAATGTAGGTGAACAATGAAAAAAGATTCTACAAGACTGGTGATAACATTTATAATGCTTATATTTTTGCTGATAATTAGTTTTTCTGCTTCGATTTTATATACGGTCAATAACTATCTTGAATCAAAGCGTTCAAATGTACCGGTTTTTGTGTTTTTTAAAGATAATGTATCAAAAGAGCAAGCTTTATCGTATGCAAACTCACTTAAAACACACGCAGGCGTTAAAAGTGTTAAATTTATAGATAAAAGCGAAGCTTTATCAGACATATTATCAAAATTAAATTTACCACTGCAACAATTCAGCGAAAATCCACTGCCCTACTCTTTGGAGATTTTTTTAAAACCTCAGTTTGCAGCTGAACCACCAAACATTAATTCAATAGAAAAAACACTCAAATCAAACAACCTGATTGATGAAGTGCGTATTCCAAAGGGTTTGTTTGCAAATATCAGCCAAACCACACTAACTTTTAAAGAATTTTCGTATGTTTTGCTTGGCACTTTTATATTACTTGAAATTATTATTTTAGCTTTGCTTTTAAAAATTTCGTACGATTTACAACGCAGCAATTACAATAAACTAAAGCTATTTGGTATAAAAAGATTAAGGATTTTTTTAATTTTTTTAAAACAAACAATTGTTTCATGGTTATTTGCGAGCTTGTTTTCAGTAATTTTAGGTTCTATCATAATGTTTTTGTACATTAATTATATCAATTTAGTACCAGCTTATCAAAACGATATATTGATTTCTTTTGGCGTAAGTTCAGGTTTATATATAGTTTTTTCGCTTATAATCTTGACAATTTTGAGTTTGTTTGTGTTTTTTATTGAAGATGAAAAAATTTAGTGCACTTCTTGTAGTCTTAATAACCCTTCTTTGCACTGTTTTAGCTTATGGTAGCCAAAAACAGGAATTAGAAAGTCAAATAAAACAAATAAACACATCGATTTCAAACAAACAGTATCACTACAATCTCGCAGAAAAAAAATATATAACATACACCAACCAATTAAGAGATCTTAATGCAAAAGTACAGGTTTTGGAAAAAAAACTGCGCGCTCAAGAAGAAAATTTAAAAAAATTATCAGCAGAAATTGAGAGTTTAAATAAAAGCATAGAAGAACTAACTATAAAATTAAACGAAGAAAAGTCCAAAAGTTCAAAAGCCCTTAAAGCCTATTATTACTTTTATAATATTGAAAAATATTTTCCACAAGGACTTTATTACGAATACATGAATAAAAAAATTGCGCATTATTTACAAGGGCGAATAAAATCATACATGGAACATCAGGTGTTGTTAAACAAACAAAAGCAGGAGCTTGTACTCAAAAAAAACAATCAGCTAAAATTAATTGCCAGCATAAATGAACAAAAAAATGCCATTGCACAGCAAAAAAACAAAATAGCTGTACTGGCACAAGAAGCAGCACGGTTGAAACAAGCTTACATTAATGATATAGTTTACCTTCAAAGGCAAAGGAATTATTTACAATCAGTATTAAATAAAATAATACAAGAAGAAATTAGAAGACAGGAAGAACTTAAACGACAAAGGGAGCTTGAAAGACAAAGACTACTAAAACTCCAACAATACAAAAAGGCTCAAGAGTTAAAAAAACAACAGGAAGAAGCAGAAAGCAGAATGAAACTTGAAAATTTACACACAGGCTTAAGACCGCCCGTTGAAGGTGTTATTGTTGATAATTTTGGTGTAAAAACAAACCCAGTATTTAATGTGCAAACCAGAAATGATGGCATAGATATAAAAGCGAAAGCAGGCTCGCCAATTAGAGCCATAGCAAAAGGTCAGGTAGACTATGTTGGAACAATTCCTGGTCTAGGCGGCGTTATAATTATAAATCATTTGAATGATTACTATAGTATATATGCGCATGTAAATCCAAATGTGTCAAAGGGTCAGATGGTTAATGAAGGTCAGATTATTGGTCATCTAAGTGGTGATATTTTACATTTTGAATTAAGGAAAGGTTCGGTTCCTGTTAATCCATTAAATTTTATCAATAGAAGATATTTAGGAGGTTAGGTTTATGAAAAACCGCTTTTTATTTTTAGTAGGCATAGTTGTCAGTCTACTTATTATTGCTACAGCTGTTTTGAGTTTTCGTGTTACACCAACGGAAGCTACATCAAATCAATACAATGATTTAAAAATGTTTTCTCAAGTTCTAGCTATAGTGCAGTCTCAGTATGTTGACAAAGTAAGTCCATCTGAGCTCATAATAAATGCCACAAAAGGCATGGTAAGCTCACTTGATCCACACTCAGCATTTATGACGCCACAAGAATATAAAGATTTGCAGGTATCTACATCAGGAGAGTTTGGTGGTATTGGTACATCAATTACGCTAAAAGACGGACTGATAACAGTTGTTACACCTATTGAAGGAACACCAGCCTACAAAGCGGGTATTAAAGCAGGAGATATAATACTACAGATAAATAACAAAAGCACTCTGGGCATGAGCTTAGATGAAGCGGTAAAGTTACTAAGAGGCAAACCAGGTAGTGAAGTAAGGCTTGTTATTGGAAGAAAGAACGAGAAAAAGCCATTGATTTTTAATATAAAGCGAGAAATTATACACATAAAAAGCGTGGATTATAAAGACTTAGATGGTATAGGCTACATAAGAATTATCCAGTTTCAAGAAGGTACAACAAAAGCTGTAAAAAATGCACTTGATGCATTGGAGAAAAAACATATTAAAGGTCTTGTGATTGATTTAAGAGATAACCCAGGCGGTTTATTAACCGAAGCAATTGGCGTATCAAACCTTTTTGTAAATAAAGGTGTAATTGTATCAATTAAAGGTAGAAATAAAAGCGACGATCAGGTATTTTATGCAAAAGACGAAAAAGTACCGCATATGCCTATCGCAGTTTTGATAAACTCTGGAACAGCTTCAGCTGCAGAAATCGTAGCAGGATGCCTGAAAGATCATAAAACAGCTGTTCTTGTAGGTACAAGAAGTTTTGGAAAAGGAAGTGTACAAAGCATAATACCTCTTGAAGATGGTTATGCCCTAAGACTTACAACTGCAAAATACTACACACCAGATGGCCATAGTATACAGGCTGTTGGCATTGTACCAAATGTTGAAGTAAAACCCGCAAAGGTAGAGCAGGAAGATTTTGGCTATGCCCTAAGAGAAGAAAACCTTATTAATCATCTAACAAGCAACGAAACAGAACAATCAAAACCACAGCAAGTTATTCAAGAGCCACAAACTACTCAGGACTTCCAGCTTTTAACAGCTATTAATATATTGAAAGCCCAGATTGCAGAATGGCCCAAAAAATAAATATTTTGCTTGGGAAGAGCTTCATTTTATGGCTCTTTCTAAGCTTTTTATTGTTTCCTAAACTTTCTTTTGCTAAAGGCAGTATTTCTATAATAATCGACGATATGGGCTATGATCACTATGTTATGCAAAAATTTCTGGATATCAATTTGCCTTTAGCCTTTTCTTTTATACCAGATACACCTTTTGTTCATATGTCGGGTGATTTTTGTAAAAAGGGATATACTGTAATGCTGCATATGCCAAGCGAGTCTATAGATAAGTATTTAAATAACAATTATCCACTTTTTCTAAGAGTGTCTGACTCAAAAAAAGATATATTTGAACAATTAGACAGGGCTATGCGCAATATCCCTTGTGCAAGCGGTTTTAATAACCACATGGGTTCAAAATTCTTGCAAAGCTCAGTTAAGATGAGCGATGTTATGGAGTTTTTGAAACAACATAACCTTTTTTTTGTGGATAGCCTGACTACACCAAATAGTGTAGGCTACAAACTTGCTTGTCGATACAAAGTACCTTACGCTGTACGGGATATGTTTATCGATAATAAAAAACGTTTTAATTATGTAAAACATAATTTGCTTGATGCAATAAAACTTGCAAAGCAAGGCAAAAATGTTATAGTTATTGGACATGACAATATTGTAGATTATGAAGCTATTGTTCATTTAAAAGATAAACTAAAGCCATACCTTAAAGATATTAAGGAGAACTTGATTCAATGTCAATAATCTTGGCGTTTGATACATCTTGCGATGATACATCTTGTGCAATTTTGGGTGAAGGCAAAAAATCAAACATAGTTATATCGCAAAATTTTGTCCACGAAGCATATGGGGGCATAATGCCCGAACAGGCTGCTAGAACCCATTTTGAAAATATTGACCAGGCTACAAAGGAAGCTTTAAAACAAGCTCAGTGTAATATAAAAGATATAGATTTTATTGCAGTTACAATTGGTCCTGGACTTTTGCCATCATTACTTGTAGGTGTAAGTTATGCGAAAGGTTTAGCATATAGATACCATTTGCCCATAATACCGATAAATCACATAGAAGGTCATATTTTTGCAAACTTTATTGAAAACGACATAGATTTTCCATTTATTGTTCTTATTGTTTCTGGTGCACATACGCATCTTTTTCTGGTAGAAAAATTCGGTAAGTATCAATTACTTGGGAAAACCTTAGATGATGCGGTCGGGGAGGCCTTTGATAAAGTAGCAAGGATTCTTGGGCTTGGCTATCCTGGCGGTCCAGTTATTGACAGATTGTCAAAAAATGGCAACCCTTATAGTTTCAGAATTCCAAAGGGTTTGTCTCAAAAGAACACGCTTAATTTTAGCTTTAGTGGTGTTAAGACATATGTCAAAAACCTTGTCGAAAAATCAAAAGACCTGTCAAAAACTTTTATATGCGATGTAGCAGCTTCATTCCAAAAGGCTTGTGTTGATGTATTGTGTGAAAAAACACTTTTAGCATTAAAAAAATATAAAATAAGTAGACTTGTGTTGGCAGGTGGTGTTAGTGCAAATTCATTACTTAGACAACAGATGAGTCAACTTGCCACGGAAAATAATTTAAATTTATATTTGCCTTCAATTAGTCTTTGTACTGATAATGCTTTGATGATAGCAAAAGCTGCTCAATTCAGGATGGATCTTGCAACATTTGATTTTGATTTAATAGATGCAAAAGCCTCTTTAAATCTGGTTTAATTATCTAAATAGCGCATCAAGCTTTTTTCTGGTTGAACTATTTTTGGGGACAAGTTTATCGCGGAGATTTTTAAAAGACTCTCGCGCGTTTACATAACATTTAGGACTTAAGAAGCCTGGTATTGCTTTTGCATACTCGCAGGTTTGACACAAAATTTCACCTTCTTTTTGGCCAAGCATTATTTGCACTATACTTTTAAGTTTTTCACCGTTTAAAATATCATTGTAGTGCTCACTAAAAATATTTCCTACAATATGCTTTAGCCCAAAATCCATACAGCATAAAGCTAAATCGCCATTTGGCAGAGCAACTTGACCTAAATTGTGCTTGCAAACAAGTTTTTTGTGAGCATTTGTTTTTAAGACAGAACCCGCATACCCTGCCCTTGTTGTGTATCTTTCATACTTTATTGCTATATTGAGTCTGTTTTCAATATTTTGCAAGTCATTTTTGTTTTGTTGTGTTAAGCCGTTATCCAAGCAGCCAAATACAAGCTCACATTTTGGCTTTAAAGATAAAAGCTGCTCTACATTGTTCCACGCTGTCGCATCGCTTAGACCCTTCCTATTGTTTAAATTGGGCGGCTGTATGCTTACGTGGCATTTTATGGGCAAATCTTTTATTTTTTTAAAGC
The DNA here is from genome assembly GCF_023256235.1 of Desulfurella sp. Classification (NCBI taxonomy): domain Bacteria; kingdom Pseudomonadati; phylum Campylobacterota; class Desulfurellia; order Desulfurellales; family Desulfurellaceae; genus Desulfurella; species Desulfurella sp. Next base: position 17,065 of record NZ_JAGDWY010000081.1, on the reverse strand, counting down.
CAGTCTCTGAAAAGTTTTTTAGCGTTGTTATGAGCTCAACACGAAAGCCTTGTGTATAGGCTTCTAATATACAATCATAAATATCGCTGTTTTCTAATGGTTCGCTAAAGCCGCTGAATTTTACTTCTTCAATTGTAGAGTTTTTGATGTTTGTAAGCGCTTTTTTAAAAGTTTCAAGCGTAAAGCTTTTTATGTTTGACTTATAGTTTTTTACAAATATACCTTGAGGGCAAAAATTGCAGCCCACAGAACATCCTACTTGCATTGTAAATTCTATGCTTTTAAAGTAAGATTTAGGCAATTTTAAATCGTCAATCAACAAATTTTTCTCCAAAACTTAGTGCATTTTATACAAAATTTCTTTTAAAATCAAACTTTCTTTGAAAGGTTATTGTAAATATCAAGGTATTTTTTTGACGCAATCTTATAGTTAAAATCCTTAACAAACTCAAACGCTTGGTTTGCAAGTTTTTTAGAAAGCTCTTTGTCTAAAATAAGTCTTTGAATGTTTTCAGATAACTTTTTAGCATCTTTAATAGGAACAATTAAGCCCCTTTGGTTATCACCAATAAGCTCACTTACTCCGCCAGCATTTGTTGCAACAACAGGTATTTTAAATAAAAATGCCTGAAGTATGCTTGAACATATACCTTCGTTTTGGGATGATATTACAAACAGATCAAATGCAGCCAGATAGTTTTGTATATCATCCCTAAAACCCAAAAACACAATATTGTTAACACCTTTTTGTTTTGCGTATATCTCTAACTCTTGCTTTAAATTTCCTTCGCCAAGTATCAGGAAAGTATAGCTTTTATCAAGCTGGCTTGCTGCATCAATTAGAGTTTTGTGATCTTTTTGAGCAGTTAGCGCTCCAATGTTTCCAATTATTAAGGGTCCGTATTGCTTTTTAATAGTTTCTACTTTTTTTATATCTACTTTGTCAATCAAATCAAAATCTACAGAGCTGTAAATAGTTTCTGCCTGAATGTGAAAGTTTTCATATAAATCTTTTTCAATAGATTTTGCAACACACACTACTTTGTCTGTTAGTAAATACTTAAGTTTTGATATCTTTTTTTGTTTATAATCCACCCTTCTTGTGTATACAAGGGGTTTTCTTGTCAATAATTTAAGAAAAACGCCCAGAGTATGCGCTTTTGAAGCATGAGCATGTAAGATGTCGCATTGTTTTGCTGCACCTAATAATTGCTTTAAATTACTTGAGTCTATTGTTTCAAAACCCATTGCGCCTGCTTTTTTGTATAGCTCATCCTTAGCGGCAATAATAGAATCTATACCAAGCTCTCTTAAGCCTTCTGCTAGGTATATTAGCTGCTGCTCGCCGCCTCTAAAGCCTTTTTGTGTATCTAAATGCAGGATTTTCATATTCAAATACATAAAGCTTTAGCTTTACTTTGTCAAGTCTTGCATAAATTTTTCTTGCAAATTAAGTAATATTAATTAAAATAATACTTAAGGCTAAATAAGGGGGTATTGATGTTTTATTACAAAAATAACGAGCTTTATGTAGAAGATATTAAGGTAGCAGACATTGCTTTAGAGTTTAAAACACCACTTTATATTTACAGTAAAAGTCATTTTGAAACTCAATATAAAAAACTTGATGAAAAAATTTCAAGAAGGCACTTAATATGCTTTGCGCTTAAAGCAAACAGCAATTTAGCCGTTATAAACACATTTGCAAAATTAGGCGCAGGTGCAGATGTGGTATCTGCTGGAGAGATTTTTAGGGCAAAAAAGGCCGGTCTTGATACGACAAAAATCGTATTTAGCGGTGTTGGCAAAACGCCAGATGAAATAAAATATGCTCTTGAAAATAACATTTTAATGTTTAATATTGAATCATTTGAAGAATTAGAAGAAATAGAAAAAGTTGCTTGTTTGCTAAACAAGACTGCACCGGTTTCTTTTAGAGTAAACCCAAATGTTGATCCAAAAACTCATCCATATATATCTACAGGTTTAAAGAAAAATAAGTTTGGCATATCACACACACAAATTGTAGATGCATACAAGAAAGCTTCCCAAATGAAGCATATTAGTATTAAAGGCATTCAATTCCATATTGGAAGCCAGCTTACAGATGTATCTCCATTTTTTGAAGCGCAAGTAAAAGTAGCGCATATTATGAGAGAGTTACTTTCTTTGGGTATAAAACTTGATATTATAGATATAGGTGGTGGACTTGGTGTAGTTTATGAAAACGAAAAAGAACCGGATTTGGACCAGTATGCAAATTTTATCAATGAAGCATTTAAAGATTTTCCGGATAGTTTGATTGTATTGGAGCCTGGCAGGTTTTTAGTTGCAAATGGCGGCATATTTGTTACAAAAGTCCTGTATAGAAAACAAAATGAAGGTAAAAATTTTATCATTGTAGATGGTGCAATGAATGATCTTATTAGACCAAGTTTGTACGATGCATACCACAAAATCGAACCTGTAGTAAAAAAGAATGCCCAAAAAATCACAGCTGATATTGTAGGTCCAATTTGTGAAAGCGGTGATTTTTTTGCCAGATCAAGAGAAATAGATAGCCTTGAAAGAAACGATTTAGTTAGTATATTTAGCAGTGGAGCATATGGTTTTACAATGGCAAGTAATTACAATTCACGTTGTAAACCAGCTGAAGTTTTAGTAGATAAAGATAAAGTAAAACTAGTAAGAGCAAGAGAAACATTCGAAGATTTAATTAGAGGGGAAACTATTTAATGCGAAAAATTGAATTTTTTAAGATGAACGGCTCAGGTAATGATTTTATTTTAATAGACAATAGAGAGCATGTTGTAGAAAATATCGGTTTAAAAACAGAAGAATTTGTTAAGCGCATTTGTAAAAGAGGTTTATCCATAGGTGCAGATGGTGTTATCCTAATAGAAAATACAGATGAGCCAGATTGCGATTTTGCATGGCAGTTTTATAATAGTGATGGCTCCATTGCATCAATGTGCGGTAATGGTTCAAGATGTGCTGTACGTTTCGCCTATTTAAAAGGTATAATAAGTGATACAAAAACTACATTTTTAACAGGTGCTGGCAAGATTTATGGTGAAATCGTAGGTATAAATACAGTCAAAGTACAGCTTACCAGACCTACAGATTATAAAACAGTTGAGCTGGATAACCAAACAATGTATTTTATAAATACAGGTGTGCCCCACCTTGTGATATTTGTTGATGATATAGAAGCTGTAGATGTAGCGAAACTTGGCGCAAAGTATCGTTATCATGAAATTTTTGCTCCAGCAGGCACAAATGTTAACTTTGTAAAGGTTTTAGATGATAATACGATTACAATTCGAACATATGAACGTGGCGTAGAAGCAGAAACTTTAGCTTGTGGCACAGGCGCAACTGCTTCAAGTTTAATTAGTGGACTTACAAACAAAGCAATATCGCCCGTTGAGGTTAGAACTCGTTCTGGGAAAATTCTTAAAGTGTATTTTCAAATAAAAGACGCCAAATCCAGTGAGCCCATAGACATGGTATTTTTAGAAGGTGATAGCATGCTTAGTTTTGTGGGTACCATGATCGACGAAGCGTGGGATTATTAAAATAAAGGGGGTTGTATATGTTTGAATTAAAAGGTGCTATGACGGCTATTGTAACTCCATTCAAAAATGGCAAGTTTGATGAGGTATCATTTAGGAATTTAATTAAAAGGCAAATTGAAAATGGTATTGATTGTATTGTACCATGTGGTACTACAGGAGAAGCTGTAACACTGGATTTAAATGAATATGAAAAAGTTGTTGGCTCATGCGTTGAAGAATGCAAAGGTCAGGTAGGTGTTCTTGCTGGTGCTGGTAGCAATAATACAAAAAAAGTTATTGAAATGGCAAAATTAGCTCAAAGTTTGGGCGCTGATGCAATTTTATCTGTAACGCCATATTATAATAAACCTACACAGGAAGGATTATATCAGCACTATAAAGCAATAGCAGATGCTGTTGATATAGGAGTTGTTATATACAATGTGCCAGGAAGGACATCGGTTAACATATTGCCAGATACGGTGGCAAGGCTTAGCGAAATTGACAATATTATTGGCATAAAAGAAGCAAGCGGCTCGCTAAACCAGGTTTCAGAAATTCTTGAAAAAGCAAAAGAAGGCTTTAGCGTGGTAAGTGGCGATGATTTTTTAACACTACCCATGCTATCTATAGGTGGTTCTGGCATAATTTCTGTTACATCAAATGTAGCACCCGCAATGGTTAGCGAGCAATACGATGCATTTGTGTCAGGCGATCTTGAAAAAGCCAAAACGCTACACCATAAAATGTACCCTCTTCACCAGATGATGTTTATTGAAACCAATCCTATACCTGTTAAAACAGCTGTAGCACTTATGGGTCTTGTAGAAGAAGAATTTAGATTGCCATTGTGCAAAATGTCAAATGCAAACAAAGAAAAACTAAAAGCTATGTTAAAAGAATACGAATTTTTGGGTGGATAAACTATGATTAATTTAATAGTTTGTGGCGTGTGTGGCAAAATGGGCAGACGCATTGCAACACTTGCTATTCAGACTGACAAATTTAAACTTGTTGGGGCAACCGAAGCAAACACCGATTGTGTAGGAAAAGATATAGGCAGTCTATTGGGTATTTCTCCAATAAATGTAAAAGTTAGCGAAAAATTATCAGATTGTATAGATCAAGGTGACTGTGTTATTGATTTTACAAATTGTAAAGCCACACTTGAAAATGTAAGGTGTGCATGTGAAAATAAAAAATCAATTGTAATTGGCACCACAGGTTGTGATACTGACTCTATTGAGCAAATAAAAAAGCTATCTGTAATGTGCCCTATAGTTATGGCACCAAATATGAGCTTAGGCGTAAATATACTGTTTGAAATTGTAAAAGAAACAGCTCGGTATTTGGGCAGTGATTTTGATGTAGAGATTGTAGAAATGCATCATAGAGCAAAAAAAGACGCTCCAAGTGGGACTGCTTTAAAGTTGGCTCATATGGTAGCAGAAGGTCTGGGCATAAGTTTTGAGCAAAATGCAAGATTCTCAAGAGTGGGCGAAGCACCAAGGGCAAAAAACGAAATAGGCATAATGGCTCTTCGTGGCGGTGATGTAGTAGGTGAGCATACTGTTATTTTTGCAGGCGATGCAGAACGTATAGAAATTACACATAAAGCATCTTCACGCGATGTATTTGCAAAAGGTGCTCTCAAGGCAGCTTCCTGGGTAGTTGATAAATTGCCTGGCTTTTACGATATGAATGACGTGCTTGGAATAAAATCTAAATGAGAGCCCCATTTGATAAACTAAGAGAGCATTGCGCAGTTTTTGGTATATACAATATAAAAGAAGCGTCAAATTATGTGTATTTGGGTTTGCATGCCCTGCAGCACAGAGGCCAGGAGGGTTGTGGGATTGTAACAAGGCATAATGGTGTTTTTTATAAAAAGCGTTCGCGTGGACTTGTATTGGAAGCTTTTGATAAAGCAGATATAGAAAATTTAAAAGGCGATATTGGCATAGGCCATGCCCGTTACTCAACAAGCGGTGATTCTTCTTTAGTAAACTTACAGCCCTTGACTGCAAGTTTTGATTTAGGAGATATTGCCATTGCTCATAATGGAAATATAACCAATGCACAAAACATAAAAAACAAACTCATAAGTGATGGTGCTATATTTAGCTCAAATAGCGATACAGAAGTTATTATTCATTTAATAGCAAGGCAGAAAGGTTCTTTTGACGAAAGGCTAATTGGTGCTTTAAGTCAGCTAAAAGGCGCTTTTTCGCTTGTGATTTTATTTAATGATATTTTGTATGCTGTAAAAGATCCATGGGGTTTTAGACCTTTAGCAATAGGTGAATTAAACGATTCGTATTGTTTTGCAAGCGAAACATGTGCATTTGATTTAATTGGCGCAAAATTCATCAGAGAGCTTGAAAGTGGTGAGATAGTTAAGGTAGATAAATATGGTGTAAATTCGTTTAAGCCTTTTAAAAAAGAGAATTCTTATAGGTGTGTTTTTGAACACATATACTTTGCAAGACCTGATTCTTACCTGTGGGATAATCATGTATATGAAATTAGAAAAAAAATAGGTCAAAAACTTGCTTTAACTTCAGGTGTAGATGCTGATATAGTAATAGCTGTACCAGATTCTGGCATGCCAGCAGCAATTGGATATGCTCAAGCTTCTGGCTTGCCATTTGAGATGGGTATTATAAGAAACCATTATGTAGGTAGAACATTTATAGAGCCTACAGATTCTATAAGGCATTTTGGCGTTAAATTAAAATTGAATCCATCCCGTGATGTTTTGGAAAATAAACGGGTTGTTGTTGTGGATGATTCTATTGTAAGAGGCACAACAAGCAGGCGTATTGTTAAAATGATAAGAAATGCTGGTGCCAAAGAAGTGCATTTGCGCATAGCAAGTCCACCTGTTACGCATCCTTGCTTTTATGGTATTGATACACCGACCAAAACCGAGCTTATTGCGTCAAGCCATACAATTGAAGAAATTACAAAGTACGCTACAGCTGATTCCATAGCCTACATATCACTTGAAGATTTAAAATCAATAGTAGGCGAAAGCGGGTATTGCTTTGCTTGTTTTAGCGGGCATTATCCAATAAGTTTTGAATAAAGGAAGTTATATGAAATTTTTATTGTTGCTTTTTTCATTTGTATTTTTTTTGAGTTCTTGTGCAAGCATCCCAAAACCACAGGAAAGTACTGCCCAGATTCCAACAGCTGCAACAGGTATTTTTAAAGCCAAAACAAAGGTAAGAAACATTGATGGATTTTTTAGAATATCGCCTACAAATTCGACAATTGACATTGCAAGCCCGTTGGGTTTTGCGCTCTATGGTATATATATAAATGGCAATGATTTGTATGTAAAAGATTATATGAGTGGAGCAAAATTTACAAATGCAGATTTAGAAAAATTAAATATACCAAAAAAAGACAGCATTTTGCTTTATGAAAGTAACCTTATATACTTTACACAAAATTTTTTTAATATATGTGACCACAATGACAACTCAAATATACACATTATAGCATGTGAAAATGTTTCAAATTATCGTTTGCCAAAAGTAGTTGAGTTTGTTCATAAAGATGATTTATTAAAGCTTACGATGGAAAAGATGCGTATTGAAAACCTGCAAAAAGAAAAACAATAAAGCTGGAGGTGAAATTATGGTTCACTACAGTGAGCTTGGTTTTGTAAACACAAAAGATATGTTTAAAAAAGCTTTTGAAGGTGGCTATGCGGTACCTGCTTACAATTTTAACAATATGGAGCAATTGCAGGCAATTATTACAGCATGCGTAAATACACAATCACCTGTAATTTTGCAGGTGTCAAAAGGTGCTAGAAATTATGCCAATCAAACGCTTTTGAGATGGATGGGTCAAGGTGCTGTTGAGTTTGCAAAAGAGCTTGCAGCATCTAAAAATTTAAAAGAAATACCAATTTGTCTGCATTTAGATCATGGTGATAGTTTTGAATTGTGCAAAAGCTGTATAGATTTTGGTTTTTCGTCTGTTATGATAGACGGTTCTCACCTTCCTTATGAAGAAAACGTTGCTATTACAAAACAGGTGGTAGATTACGCTCATAAGTATGATGTAAGTGTAGAAGGTGAGCTTGGTGTATTGGCTGGCATAGAAGAAGATGTGTCATCTGACAGGCATATTTATACAAATCCTGATGATGTTGAAGATTTTGTCAAAAAAACTGGAGTTGACTCACTTGCAATAGCTATAGGCACAAGCCATGGCGCATACAAGTTTAAAGTAGAAAAAGGTAAAGAACCACCGCCTTTGAGGTTTGATATTTTAGAAGAAATAGAAAAGCGCATTCCTGGTTTTCCAATTGTGCTTCATGGGGCTTCAAGTGTGTTGAAAGAGTATGTTGATATGATTAATGCTTATGGTGGCAAATTAGAAGATGCAATAGGTGTAAGCGAAGATCAATTGAGAAAAGCTGCAAAATCGGCTGTGTGCAAAATAAATATTGATACAGATGGTAGGCTTGTAATGACAGCAAAAATAAGGGAATTTTTTGCGAAAAATCCATCCGAGTTTGACCCAAGAAAATATTTGGGACCAGCGCGCGACGAGCTTATAAAGATGTATGAGCGAAAAAACAAAGAGGTACTTGGCAGTGCCTTTAGAGTGTGAAAAATGAATAATATAGTATTTAAAACTGATGTTAACTATCAAAAACTCATTAGTGATACAAGCGTTAATTATGCATTTTCTCAAAACTTGTGCAAGGCAAATATCGAAGAGATAGTTAGTTTTGCAAAATCGCTTAAAGTAAGAAATTTTGTTCAATTAGGCATAGGCGGCTCTGCTTTGGCAGCAAGCGCCGCCATTTCTTTTTTACAAAAAGAAAAACCAGATAAAAGATATTTTTGTCTGGATAATATTGACCCACAAAGACTAAAAACGGTATTGGAGCTTGACCCAGCCGATACTGTTTTTCATGTTGTGTCAAAATCTGGATCTACCATAGAAACCCTATCGCAATTATTTGTCATAAAACAACATGTTAAAAATGCAAATATTGTAATAAGCACAGACAACACTGATACTTTTTTGAGAAAATTTGGCATGCAAAACAACTACAAAATATTTGATATACCAAAAGAAGTAGGCGGTCGCTACAGCGCATTTACAAGTGTTGCACTTTTACCCATGGCTTTTTTTGGTTTTGATATAGCATCCTACATTGAAGGGGCAAAAGAAGCTGTAAGAAAAACACGCGATAAGTGGGGGTTTCCTATAGATTTGGCAAACCTTGTTGTAAGTACGTACGATAGATGCAAAGTATTAGTTATGTTTGCCTATAAAGATAGGCTTTTTTTAGTTGCAGATTGGTTTAGACAGCTTTGGGCAGAAAGCCTTGGCAAAAATAATCTTGGCCAAACCCCCATAAAAGCGCTTGGCACAACAGATCAGCATTCCCAGTTGCAACTTTATCAGGAAGGCATAAAAGATAAGCTTATTGTATTTTTGGATACAATCTCAGATGTTGATTACATAATTGAACAAGCTTACGAGCCATTTAGCTATTTAAAAGGCAAATCCATTGCAAAAATTATGGAGATTGAAAAACAATCAACAAAAAAAGCCCTTGATGAGTCAAATGTGCCAACCGCCGAGATTTTTCTTGAAAAAATAGACGAGTTTACTTTAGGTGCATTTTTTTGTTCTCTCATGATTACAACAGCAAAAGTTGGAGAGTTCTGGAAAATAAACCCATTTGATCAGCCAGGTGTTGAGCTTGGCAAAAAATATACAAAAGAAAGGTTACAAAATGATTAGCTACAAAACGCGTATTTACTATGATGATACGGATGCAGGTGGTGTTGTTTATTATGCGAATTACTTAAAATTATGCGAGCGCGCAAAACAAGAGTATTTTTTACAAAATGGCATAGATTTGTTTAAACTTCACAATGAAGGGGTTTTGCTTGTAGTTAGCCGCGTTAATGCATACTACAAAAAGCCTATATATTTAGGAGAATATGTTGAGGTAGATGTTGAGGTTTCTGAAGTTAAAAATGCCAGTTTGACATTAAAGTTTAATTTGCTTGTAAATAAAGAAATACGCGCAACGATAGATATTTTGTCTGCCCTTATAAAAGACTCAAAGCCTATAAAACTACCTCAAAGCATAAGGCAGTTATATGGAAAGTAAGCTTGGAAAGTCTGATATTTGTATCATAACAGGTACTGGTATAAAATTCGATTTAAAATCATTTACAAAGAAAAAGCAGATAGATTACAGTGAGTTTGATTTGCCAAAACCTACAACTTCTTCTCATAAAGGCTATTTTGAAATATTTGAAGGTAACAATTTGCGCATTATTGTAGCAAATGGTCGTTTCCACTACTACGAAGGCTTAAGTCCTTCAAAACTCAGGGCTTTGCCTGAAATCCTTTGCAAAACTGATCCAAAGCTTATGATACTTACAAATTCAACTGGAGGCCTTGATCCGTTTTTTAAAAAAGGTGATTTAATGGTTATAAGAGATCACATAAACCTAACAAATACAAACCCCTTAATAGGTATTGATTCTGATAATAAATTTGTTGATATGGTTGATGCATACAGTCCATATTACATAGAAAAACTTAAAGAAAGTGCTTTGAGACTTTCAATAGATTTAAAAGAAGGTGTATATGTTGGTGTTAGCGGCCCATCGCTTGAGACACCTGCTGAAACAAGATTTTTAAGATTGATTGGTGCAAGCTGCGTAGCAATGAGCCTTATAAATGAGACGATAGTATCAAGATTTTTTGGTATTGATGTGCTTGGTATATCTATCATAACTAATGTAAATAAACCCGATTGTATGGGCAAAATACCCATAGAGGAGGTAATAAATCAAGCAAATTTAGCTTCAAAAAAACTATCTGTTTTGCTTGATGATTTCTTGTTAAAAAATGATTTTAATAAAAAACGCACTTAACTTAGACGGATTTAGAACATCTATACTTATTGAAGAAAATAGGATTCTAAAAGTCCAAAGCGACATTAAAGTTGATTTACCGCCAGATACTATCATAATTGATGCCAGTGACAAACTTGCAGTTTCTGGTTTTTTTAACGCTCATACACATGCTGCCATGACACTTTTTAGAGGCTATCAGGACGATCTTAGTTTGCAGGATTGGCTTGATAAGATTTTTAAGCTTGAAGCAAAGTATGTTGATAAACACATGGTTTACTGGTGTTCAAAGCTTGCTTGTTTGGAAATGGTATCATGTGGCACCACAGGCTTTATGGATATGTATTTTTTTGAAGATGAAGTGGCACAAAGCGCTTTAGATGTAGGCTTAAGAGTTGTTATTGGCGAAGGTTTGCTGTCATTTGAAACACCATTTTGCGCAAGTTTCAAAGAAGGTTTAAAAAAGACACTCCAGTTGAAAGAAAAATATAAAAATAACCCAAAAGTGAAAGTTTCTTTTGCGCCTCATTCCCTATATACTGTAGAAAAAAACGATCTGGAGCAGTTAGCGAGCACGATCGACTCTAATGATTATATTCAAATACACCTATCAGAAAATATGAATGAAGTAAACACAATTTTATCAAAATACGGCCAAAACGGTGCTTTTGTTTTAGATGAGATTGGGCTTTTGAATAAAAACACTTACCTGGCTCATTGCACGCATTTAACAGAAGCCGAAATAGATTTAATAAGCAAAAAAAATGCACATGTTATACACAATCCTCAAAGTAATCTAAAGCTATCAAGTGGCATAGCAAATGTTTGCAAGATGATACAAAAAGGCGTATCTGTTTTGCTTGGTACAGATGGGTGCGCAAGCAACAACAATCTGGATATATTGGAAGAGTTAAGGACCGCTGCTTTGCTTCAAAAACTATTTAACCCTTCTTTTATGAATGCAAAGCTTGCGGTTAGAATGCTTCAAAATTTTGGTGGTTTTTTTGATGTGGGGCTTTTTGAAGGAAAACTAGCCGATGTTGTTTTGTTTGATTTAAATGCAATTGAAGCACTACCTATGTATAATCCAGCTTCTTACCTCTCATATGCTGCAAACTCAAAAAGTGTTGACACAGTTATAATTGATGGGAAAATAATTTACAAAAATAAAGAATTTACAAGCGTAGATGTTGAAGAAGTCAAATTCAATGTAGCTCAAATTGCAAAAAAGATTGGAAGCCTGTGATTGTCAAGTCTTATGCAAAAATCAATTTAGCCCTTTATGTTTTGGATAAAAGAAACGATGGCTACCATAATATAGTTTCTCTTGTAACAAAAATTGATCTGTTTGATACTATTGAAATTAAGCCTTCAAAAACTTTAAGCGTATTAACAAGCATAGATAGCATAAACAATGAACAAAACCTGGCCTACAGGGCAGCAAAAGCGTTTTTTGAGCAATGCCACATTAAAGATGCGGTTCAGATAGATATAGAAAAAAATATACCCCTTCAGGCAGGACTTGGTGGGGGTAGTTCAAATGCAGCATATGTACTTTTGGCTTTAAATAAAATGTATGAATATCCACTAAGCTTTGATGAACTTGTTAGTTTGGCTTCAAGCCTGGGTAGCGATTGTGTGCTGTTTTTATACCAAAATGCGTGCATTGTATGCTCAAGGGGTGAAAAAGCCTATAAACTTAACTATACTTTTTTGCCCGAAGATATAATTATCATCAAACCCCCTTTTGGCGTTAGTACAAAATTAGCTTACAGCAATTTAATATTGACAAAACATAACAATATCAATAGAATGAAACTGGTGGATAAATTGAATAAAGGCGGACCCCTGGCAGTTATGCACAACGACTTAGAAAGTAGCGTATTTAAGCTCTACCCTGTTTTAGAGCGTATAAAGCTAAAAGTTTACGAGATTGTTCAAAACGCTCTACTTTGTGGCAGCGGCTCAAGTATTTTTGCTTTTGCGCAAAGCAGTGCAGATCAGATTATCTCTGTCTTTGACGAGTCTTACTTTATAAAGAAAGCAACAATATTAAATAACGAGGGAAGGTTTTTGTATGAACATTACAGAAGTTAAAATCAGCCCAATAAGCGGCGACGAAAAACTGAAAGCATTTGCAACTGTAACCTTTGATGACTGTTTTTTGGTTAGGGACTTAAAAATCATTAATGGCAAAAAGGGCTTTTTTGTTGCAATGCCAAGCAGAAAAATGAAAGACGGCACATTTAAAGATATAGCTCACCCGTTAAACAATGCAATGAGGCAAAAGCTAGAAGAAAAAGTTTTAGAAGAGTATAATAAAGCTATAGAAAAGCAGAATTCTTAAAATCAGTTTTGATAGCTTAGTATTATATAATTTTGGGGTGTAGCCAAGCGGTAAGGCAGGGGACTTTGGATCCCCGATTCGGAGGTTCGAATCCTCCCACCCCAGCCATAGCTTTTTTAAGTTTACTATATTTTTTGGTTTGTTGTTTTGGTTTTTTTAAAATTTTTTCAATAATGATATTAATAATGCTAGCTTTTGTATCAAATGGTAGTAGATTAGCATATTTTTGTCTTTTACATTATGTATAAACAGCCTGGCATTTCCTCTTGTCATTCTGAGCACACGAAAAGTGTGCGAAGAATCTCCCAACTGCATAAATCCTACCCGTCATTGTGGGGTAGCGCGACGAAGAATCTCCACGTGGTTATTATTTTATAGTTTTTCTTAGAAATAAACAAATTGCAAAAAAGCTCTTTTTATATTAGTATAAGGGTTATCATGAAAGTTGCGCTTGTGCACGATTGGCTGCCTATTTTGGGTGGCGCAGAAAAAGTTTTAGAAAGTATATATGAGCTTTACCCATCTGATATTTATACATTATTAAAAAATGATGATGCACTAAAAGGCTCTGTTTTTGAAAGTGCTAAAATATACACATCATTTATTCAAAATTTACCTTTTTCTAAAACTAAATATAGGAGTTATCTACCTTTTTTTCCGTTTGCTATTGAGCAATTTGATTTATCAGCATATGACCTCATTATTTCTTCAAGCTATGCCGTTGCAAAAGGTGTTAATGTAAACCCAGATCAAATACACATTTGTTATTGTCACTCGCCCATGCGCTATGCATGGGATATGTATTTTGAATATCTAAAAGATGCACACCTGGAAAAAGGTCTTAAAGCTTTGATTGCAAAAATTGTTTTGCACTACATTAGAATATGGGATTATGCAAGCGCTCAAAGAGTAGATTATTTTGTTGCAAATTCTTTCAATGTAGCTAAAAGAATAAAAAAATATTACGGCAAACAAAGCAAAGTCATTTATCCACCTGTGGATGTAGAAAAATTTGAACTGTGCGAGCAAAAAGAAGATTTTTATTTAACTGCATCCCGTCTTGTGCCATATAAAAAAATAGACTTAATTGTCGAAGCTTTTTCAAATATGCCAGAAAAGAAGCTAATTGTTTGTGGAGATGGTCCACAGTTTGAGCTTATAAAGAAAAAAGCCACTAAAAATATAGAGATTATTGGATATGCTAAATTTGACACACTAAAGCAATATATGCAAAAAGCTAAAGCTTTTGTTTTTGCAGCAAAAGAAGACTTTGGTATTGTACCACTTGAGGCTATGAGTTGTGGTACTCCGGTTATTGCATACAAAAATGGTGGAGTCCTAGAAACAGTTGTAGATAATGTTACAGGTATGTTTTTTGAAGAGCAAAGTGTAAACAGCATTGTTGAAACCCTAAAAGCTTTTGAGATCAAAAAAGACAATTTTGATCCTGCAATAATTAGAAAACACGCTCTAAATTTTAGCAAAAAGCGTTTTAAAGAACAATTTAGTGCTTTTGTAGAAGAAAAATACAATGCAAAAAACTAGTATATTTAAAAAGTTACTGTATGCAATTATTTTGATTATTGGAGATTTTGCTGCTTTTAGTTTATCTTTTGCATTGGCTTTTTATACAAGAAAATATATTGGATATATATTTTTGCTTCCAAAATTTATTGTATACGGCTATTTGTCAAAGCTTTTCTGGTTGCCTTTGGTGTATTTTTTCTTTTTTTCAATAGAAGGCCTATATACAAAAAAAGTGCATTTCTGGTATGAGCTAAAAATACTGTTTAAAGCTATATTTATAGCTTTTATTGTATGCCTATCAATCGTTAGTATTGGTAAGCTTACAGATTTTGTTTCAAGACTATTTTTATTTTTTTTGCTTTTTTATAGTTTAATTGTCTTCCCAATATTCAGGGTAGCGCTAAAAAATTTACTATTTTTTCTTGGTATTTCAAGAGAAAAAGCATTAATTGTTGGCATTAGCCAAACAAGCGTAAAGTTTGCCCAAAGTTTTAATAACAACAAATATTTATGTTTAGATATTGTAGGTTTTGTAAATAAAACAAAAGAGCATATTAATGGATTTAAAACAATTAGTCCACTTACACATGCAAAAAAAATAACCAAAGCGCTTGGTATTGACATAATAATAATAGACGAAAATGCTTTAAGCGAAGAAGAAGTGTCTAAATTGTTCAAAGAATTGCAGGCTTTGGTTAAACGTATTATTTTAATACCAAAAATGAGCTTTATTTTTCTTTTAAATAGCCAGGTAAACTATCTTTTTGTAGAAAAAATTTTTGTTTTAAGTGTAAATAACAATTTAAAATCGTTTCTAAATAGATTTTTGAAAAGAATTTTTGATTTATGCATAAGTATTATTTT